>JBEBIC010000311.1:0-3001 GCA_040080595.1 Bacteroidia bacterium
TGTAAGTGATAAATAACCATCAAATAATAATTGATAAAATACACTTCTCGTTTCAATATTTTCAGGAGATAAAACACCTAATGTAGTACTAATTAAAAATAATAGTAAAATAGTAAGTAGGCATACATAAAATGTAATTTTTATTTTTTTCATACCTCCTCTTGTTTCTATTAAATTTATAATACGTTCGAAATATCAGGTGCCATTAGTAATTAGCGCAGCTACCTATTCTTTTT
Source organism: Bacteroidia bacterium (assembly GCA_040080595.1). Classification (GTDB taxonomy): domain Bacteria; phylum Bacteroidota; class Bacteroidia; order UBA4408; family UBA4408; genus JACMRI01. Next base: position 237 of record JBEBIC010000311.1, read on the forward strand.
TACCACCAGCAAAGGCGTTTAATACCATATTTATAATCCATATAACTATACTAAACAGTACGGCAGTACCAAAACTATCTACACTAAAACCATCAACTAAATACGCCGCCAACATTATTATACCACCATTAATTATAAGTAAAAACAAACCTAATGTAAACACGGTTATAGGTATGGTAAATAGTACTAATATAGGTTTTACTATGGTGTTGAGCACTGCTAATACTAACGCCAAAACTATTGCTGTTACTATGTTTTTGATGTGTACACCACTTATTATATAAGGCGTTGCAAATATAGATAGAGTACTTATTACTAATCGGTTAAGCCAAGTCATTGGTGTAAATTATTATGATGTTGTTATACGTATTTAAAACTCACTTTTTTCGTGAAAGGTAATGTCCTCGTTTTTTTCTTGTGCCATTTGCAATGCCCACGAACTCTCAGCAAGGAACACATAGCGTCCGTCTTTATCTTTTGCCATGTGGTTAAACTTATCTTGTACAAACGCTTCCATTTTTTTTGCGTCGGGGCAACTTACCCACATAGCCTTGTATAGGCTTACGTGCTCAAAGTTGCAACTGGCAGTGTATTCGCCCTTTAGGCGGTATTGTATAACCTCAAACTGTAATGCACCTACTGTACCCAATATTTTTTGGTTGTTGGTTAGCTTCGTAAATAATTGGGCTACGCCCTCATCAGTAAGTTGTTCCAAGCCTTTTTGTAACTGCTTACTTTTCATAGGGTCGGCATTCATTACATACCTAAATAGTTCAGGGCTAAAGCGTGGAATACCTTTAAAATTAAGGTCTTCGCCTTCAGTAAGGCTATCGCCAATTTTAAAATTCCCACTATCATATAATCCTATAATATCGCCAGGGAATGCCTCATCTATTATGTTTTTTTCTTGTGCCATAAATGCCGTAGGGTTGTTAAACCTTAGGTCTTTGTTTTGGCGCACGTGGTGGTATTTTTTATTGCGTTCAAACGTGCCACTGCATATACGCAAAAAGGCAATACGGTCGCGGTGGTTAGGGTCTATATTGGCATGTATTTTAAATATAAAACCTGTAAATTTTTTATCGGCAGGTTCTACTTGTTTTACATCGGTTTCTCGGCCACGAGGCTCGGGAGCTATGTTTACAAAGCAATCCAACAACTCACGTACACCAAAATTATTAACCGCACTACCAAATAATACAGGCGATATGTTAGCGTCTAAATACTCTTGCACATCAAAATCATCATACACACCGTTTATTAATTCTACATCTTCACGTAGTTTTTTAGCGTGTCCTTCGCCCACTAAGCGTACTAATTCGGGGTCGTTTATATCCTTAATAGTTATGGCTGCGCTGGGCAAATTGCTACTACTGGCAGCAAAAAGTATAATGTCTTTACTTTGCAAATTATACACACCCTTAAATGTTTTACCTATGCCTATAGGCCATGTAAGTGGGCGCACACGTATGCGTAATTCTTTTTCTATTTCATCTAATAAATCAAAAGGGTCTTGACCCTCACGGTCTAGTTTGTTTATAAAAACCATTACAGGCGTTTGGCGCATACGGCATACCTCTAGTAGCTTACGTGTTTGAGGCTCTACACCTTTTACACAGTCTATTACCATTATAACGCTATCTACAGCAGTAAGTGTACGGTAGGTATCTTCGGCAAAATCTTCGTGCCCAGGAGTGTCCAACAAATTTATTTTTTTGTTTTTATACTCAAATCCCATTACCGATGTAGCTACCGATATACCACGTTGGCGCTCTATTTCCATAAAATCGGAGGTAGCTCCTTTTTTTATTTTGTTAGATTTAACCGCACCAGCAGTTTGTATAGCACCCCCAAACAACAATAGTTTTTCGGTAAGTGTGGTTTTACCCGCATCGGGGTGAGATATAATGCCGAACGTGCGTCGGCGTGCAATTTCTTCTTCGCGTGTCATAGCGCAAATGTACTATTTTATTGAAATTTACTTGCGTAATTTTTAGGGCGACTTATACTTTATATTTAATCTGTTTTTCGCTAAAATTATCTGCTTTATTACTTTTATTTTTTACGAATAGTAAACGTTTGGAGGGCAATGTTTGCTCTATACAAGATTTGCTCCAATTAACACGGCAATAAATTGACCTAAATAGAGTGTTTTTTGTGGCGTTATAAAACGTATATTTGCGCAACTATAAAAAATAAAAAAATGCGAAATAAAGGAGATAGTAAGGATAAAAGAGGAATGTCTAACTCTGCCAAAGAAAATTTTAAAAAACCCACAGGCAGTTACGAACGCAAAAGCTACGGAAGTAGCGAGGGCGGCGAGCGTAAACCATTTGGTTACGAGCGTAAAAGCTATGAAAGTAACGATGGTGGAGAACGCAAAAGCTACGGTAGCAACGACGGCGGAGAACGTAAATCATACGGTGGAGAAAGAAAATCATACGGAGATAACGACCGCAAAAGCTACGGAAGTAACGATGGCGGAGAACGTAAGTCATACGGCGGAGAAAGAAAATCATACGGAGATAACGAGCGCAAAAGCTACGGTAGCAGCGACGGCGGAGAACGTAAATCATACGGTGGAGAAAGAAAATCATACGGAGACAACGAACGCAAAAGCTACGGTAGTAACGATGGCGGAGAACGTAAATCATACGGTGGAGAAAGAAAATCGTACGGAGATAACGAACGCAAAAGCTACGGTAGTAACGATGGCGGAGAACGTAAATCATACGGTGGCGAAAGAAAATCGTACGGAGATAACG
>JBEBIC010000312.1:0-2987 GCA_040080595.1 Bacteroidia bacterium
AATTTAGCACCTTTAGCTACACCAACAGTACCAACTACATCACCAATTATATTACGTAACGATTTTTTAGTTAATAACTCATTTATGTAACCATATTCAGCAGGAACTACACGGTTAAATAATATACGACCCAATGAAGTTTCAATAATACGAGTAACCAATGCGCCATTTTCCATTACGCTTGCACGTACTTTTACAATAGCGTTTAAGTCCACCGCTTTTTCGTTGTAAGCAATAACTGCCTCTTCAAAATCGCCAAAAATTAAACCTTCACCTTTTACTGGATATTCTGGCGTATTTTTACGTGGCTTGGTCATATAATATAAACCAAGCACCATGTCCTGAGATGGAACCATTACTGGCGCACCGTTAGCAGGATTTAAGATATTGTGTGATGCAAGCATCAACATTTGAGCTTCTAATATAGCTGCATTACCTAATGGTAAATGCACCGCCATTTGATCCCCATCAAAATCCGCATTAAATGCAGTACATACCAATGGGTGTAAGCGTATTGCTTTTCCTTCAATTAATTTTGGTTGAAAAGCCTGAATACCCAAACGGTGCAAAGTAGGTGCACGGTTTAATAATACTGGGTGTCCTTTTAATACGTTTTCTAATATATCCCAAACTATTGGGTCTTTTCTATCAACAATTTTCTTAGCCGATTTTACTGTTTTCACAATTCCACGTTCCAACATCTTGCGAATAATGAACGGTTTAAAAAGCTCCGCAGCCATATCTTTTGGCAATCCACATTCGTGTAGTTTCAAATCTGGACCAACAACAATTACCGAACGTGCAGAATAATCTACACGTTTACCCAATAAATTCTGACGGAAACGACCTTGTTTACCTTTTAATGAATCTGATAATGATTTTAACGGACGGTTAGCGTCAGTTTTTACAGCATTAGCTTTACGTGAATTGTCAAACAATGAATCTACTGATTCTTGCAACATACGTTTTTCGTTACGTAAGATAACTTCTGGAGCTTTAATTTCCAATAAGCGCTTTAAACGATTGTTACGTATAATTACACGACGGTATAAGTCATTCAAATCCGAAGTTGCAAAACGACCTCCATCAAGTGGAACTAATGGGCGTAATTCTGGTGGAATAACTGGCACAACTTTTACAACCATCCACTCAGGACGGTTTTCTAAGCGTGTGTTAGCTGAACGGAACGATTCTACAACTTGCAAACGCTTTAAAGCTTCTTGCTTACGTTGTTGAGATGTTTCAGTGTCTGCTTTATGACGTAAATCGTACGATAAATCATCTAAGTTTAAACGATTTAATAAATCTTGTAACGCCTCCGCTCCCATTTTAGCGATGAACTTGTTAGGGTCGCTATCGTCAAGGTGTTGGTTTTCTTTTGGTAAAGCGTCCAAAGCATCTAAATATTCTTCTTCCGATAGAAAATCTAAATAGTTTATCTTGTCGCTCATTACTCCCGCTTGTATTACTACATAACGCTCGTAATAAATTATCATATCTAATTTCTTAGACGGTAAGCCCAATAAGTAACCCATTTTGTTAGGTAACGAACGGAAATACCAAATATGCGCCACAGGCACCACTAACGAAATGTGTCCTGTACGCTCGCGACGTACTTTCTTTTCAGTAACCTCTACTCCGCAACGGTCGCATACAATACCTTTGTAACGGATACGTTTGTATTTTCCACAAGCACATTCCCAATCCTTTACAGGACCAAATATACGCTCGCAAAACAAACCTCCCATTTCAGGCTTATACGTACGATAGTTTATCGTTTCGGGTTTAATAACTTCGCCACTTGAACGGTCCAAGATAGACTCGGGTGAAGCTAATGAAATAGTAATTTTGGTAAAATTACTCTTCGTTTTATTTTCTTTTTTAAGTGCCATTTTATTAAAAAATTAATTTACTTAGGTTGAAAATTTATAATTTATTATTGTTGTTTTGTTTTAAAAGCCTACGAAAGTAATAAAATTATTCTTTTATTACTTTAAAAGTTTGTGTTTCGTTGTTATTTGTTACTTGAACATAATATATACCACTTCCATGAGGTGTTAAATCCAAGGTGGTACTTGCTTGTATAGTATTAGTTTGCATTAATTGCACTCCTACATTGTTATATAGCGTTATGCTACTGTTAATAGCGGTTACGTTTACATAGTTGGTAGTGGGGTTGGGATATAGCAGTACATCTACCAATTGTTTGTTTAACGTATTAATACCTACATGCGTTTGCCATTTTATATCTGCTGACTCGCAACCAGTAACCTCACAACCTAAGCTATCGGTGGATATTACCCAAGAATCAAAATGTAACGGAGGACTAAACTTTTGAGAACCACACAACACTATTCTACTTTCGCTTATCTCTACATCATACAGATCATAGTAGTACGTTAGTTGTTTTGGATAATATTCTCTGTAAGACAACACTTTACCTACGCTATCAGTAATTATTAATGTAGAGTGAAAATAAGAATCGTAATAAACGCTGGCTAGTAGGTATAATTTGTTTTTATATTTTCTTATTTTGAGTGGTGTAGTTTCTTTATATCCGTCTAATGCGCCAGAGTCTGCAAATTGCTTAGTCCATAAAGTGTCTCCATTATAGTTTAGTTTACCATATAATAGCAATGAATTGATAGGATTACTCCCCCATGGGCTTGCTGGTTTAGTAGCTGTGCGTGTTATAAAATAATAAGTGCTGTCATTTTCGCCATTAGCTATCCAAGAACCCTCAATATAAGTGTCGTTTTCATTACGTTTGTATGTTTTTTGCCATTTTATATTTCCTATACTATCAAAACGTATAAACAAATTACGAACTAAACCATATTTTACATAGTTATTAGTACCTGCACTTATTATAACCCCTCCATCTTTCGTAACAATTATATTAGGCATAGTTAAAAAGTCATGCGAACCTTCGTTATGGTTTATTGGGTAGTAGTACCTCGTCCATATATGATTACCCTGTATATCAT
>JBEBIC010000313.1:0-2976 GCA_040080595.1 Bacteroidia bacterium
ACAGCACCCTTACTATCCCAAATTTCATATTTTGTTTTGGTTTCAAAATGAATCGTATTATCTATTTTGATAATGGTACATTTTTCTTTTTTTGACTTAGTCGTAAACGTAATTTCATTTGATACTACTGTATCTGGCGCTGTAATTCTTATCCTAAATTTATTAATACCTGTATGATAATTTAAACTTGATATTCCACTATACAAATGATTATTTAGAAGTAATGAATCATTTTTAAATGTGCTTATTACAATCCATTTATTCCATCTAAAATGTTCAACTTGTCCTTTCAAATAGGATTTTTCAACACGAATATCCCATTTTAAAATTCCGTTTTTATTTATAGCAACATTTTCAATTTTTGATTGTGCGTTACAATGTGCCGATAATCCAAAAAACGAACATACTAAAAATAGTATAGGATAAATAGAGGTTGTTTTATTAAAAATCATAATGCTTTAATATAACGTATGCGTTGTAATCCTAGATAAACACTGTATGTTATAACAATAAATAGTAATAATAACGCTCCGTACAAGCTATACTTGAGGAGAAAAAAAACTGGAATAATTAATACCGAAGTTATCATATACTGAAGTTGATATTGCATGTACAACTCTAATTTATTTTTATCTTGAGTAAATATACTGAGTATTGTTACAATTAATCCAACGATAATAATTAATGCTGTAATTGTTGGGAATAACGTAACAACATTAAAATAGATAAGCATACTCGCAACAAAAAAACAAATAGCTATAAATGTTTTTTTGTAACGATAGCTGTAGCTTGGTGTGCAGTCAAAACCAATACTACTGGGCACTTTGGCTACTATTCCCTTTCTATTATAACTTATTAATTTATATAATTTTCGCAAAAACCAATTAATAGGTTTTAAATGTGCTATTGGTTTTACTATTGGGAATTTATCATTTAATACTTCTACCATAGCGTCTATACCATAAAATACTTCGTGTGTAACAGTGTCTATAAGAGGTATTTCATTACACGCTCTTTCGGTATTAAGTAATGCTAGCGTCTCGCCATCTATTTCACTAAATGCACGTCGTCCTTGTGGTGTTAGCAAACCATATTTTAAAAACAAATCGGTGTACCAATTACATAGCGGACAAGCATCGTCATAAATGATTATTTTATTTTTCATTCAGTATTTCTCTACGAATATTTAATACACACATTTTTCGGCTCGGTAAAAAACTCAAAGGCTTCAAAACCGCCCTCGCGCCCTACACCACTGTGTTTCACTCCACCAAACGGAGTGCGTAAATCGCGTACCATCCAACAATTAATCCATACAATACCCGCATGCAAATTATTGGCTACACGGTGCGCTGTGTTTATGTTTTGTGTCCAAACGGTAGATGCTAAGCCATACTTAGTACTATTGGCTTTGCGCAGTGCGTCAGCTTCATCGTCAAACGGTTCAATGGTAACTACAGGGCCAAATACTTCCTCTTGGTTTACACGGCAAGTGTGTGTAAGCCCTTCTATTACTGTAGGTTCAAGATAATAACCTCCTGAGTACTCTCCCTCTAATAGTACTCTATTACCTCCTGTAAGTATAGTTCCGCCCTCTTCTTTTGCAAGTTCAATGTAGGACAATACTTTGTGCATGTGCGCTTCACTTACTACTGCGCCAAGGTTTACAGCCTCGGTAGGTACGCCTACTTTTAGTTTTTTAACTTCGGCTACAAATAACTCTTTAAATTTTTCGTAACTGTTTTTTTGTACATAAATACGTGAGCCACACAGGCATATTTGCCCTTGATTAGCAAACGATGAATGCACACTTGTTTTTACGGCCTGTGCCATATAGCAATCGTCAAATATGATGTTAGGATTTTTACCTCCTAACTCCAACGATAGTTTTTTGAACATTGGTGCGGCTTTAGCCGCAATGTGTTTGCCTGTAATAGTACCGCCTGTAAACGATATTGCGTGCACATCATCATGCCCTACAATTGCATCGCCTACTGTGTGCCCTAAGCCGTGCACTATGTTTAACACGCCTGCGGGCAAGCCAGCTTCTATGGCAAGTTCACTTAGTAAATAAGCCGTCATTGGTGTAATTTCTGATGGTTTTGCCACTACGCAATTGCCCGAAGCCAATGCTGGCGCTATTTTCCACGTAAATAAATACAAAGGTAAATTCCACGGACTAATACAACCCACTACGCCTATAGGTTGGCGCAGGGTATAGTTTATTAAACCCTCCTCCATACTATGGCTGGCCGATGCGTAATGCAAAATGCCTGTAGCATAAAAATTAAAATTAGCCGCAGCCCTTGGTATATCTACCGTTGAAGCCAACTTTAAAGGCTTACCATTATCAGTACTTTCAGCCAATGCAAGGCGAGGTAAGTCGCGCTCAATAAGCGATGCTAATTTTATTAATACTTTGCTACGTTGTTCTTTGGGCGTATTGCTCCATAGCGGAAACGCTTGCTGTGCGGCTTGTATAGCCAGTTCCACATCAGTACTATCGCTATTGGGTATTTGGCTATACACTTTGCCAGTTGATGGATTATAACCGTCTATATATGTTTTAGATTGCGGTTCTACGAGTTGTCCGTTAATGTAGTTTTTTAGGTATATCATGGTGAGGGTATTATGTATGTTGTAAGGTTTGATTGAGTGGTTAGATTTTTCACTTGTCTAATCATATCTTTAATTGTCAAGTTGTTAAGTTTTAAATAAATTGGGCTTGAATTGTCATTGTTTTTGCGAATGTGTAATAGTTCGTTATAAAGTGTCGCAAGAAAATAATAGATTTCAGGAATTACAATGTCTGTATTTTCTTTGACAAAATTTAATTTAGGAACTGTCATATGTGTTTCTAAAAATTCAGTTTGTAGGTTTACAGGTAATTGACCATAAATGTCTTTTTCAACCAATATTCGTGTCGCTATACAAACAGAAATTGGGTCGTAATTTTTTTTACCACTAACATAATTG
>JBEBIC010000314.1:0-2964 GCA_040080595.1 Bacteroidia bacterium
GTATAGTAATTAGTACTACTTAGGCTGTTGTTGTGTTACGCAATGTATCATACCACCGTTGGCGTATAGGTTGCGTACATCAATACCTACAACGGTTCTGCCTGGGTATAGTGCTTGTATTGCTGTGTTTGCAACGGCATCGTTAGGGTCGTTGTAATTGGGTACTAACACTTTTGTATTTGCTATGTAATAGTTAATGTAAGAACCTTTATACCCAAGGTTTTTGCTATAGGTAGTAGTTACATTATTTTGTGTTAATGGTAGTTTTACAAATGTATATGCAACGCCACTTTTGTTAGTAGCGGCATACAATGTATTTATGTCAGCTTGGGTTACTTGCCAATCCAACAAATCGGTATTATTCATTGTAACAATAGTTGTGGTGTTTCCAAATCGTGCAAAACCATCTATGTGCATATCGGTTATTTCTAAGCCTGCAACGCCATTTAACCATATAAATTTAGTAACACCTAAGTTTTCGTTAAATATAGTTTCGGCTTGTGCTTGCGTCATATTAGGGTTTCGGTTACTATTTAACACCGAACTTTTACAAGCCATAAGTGTACCTTGTCCATCTATTTCTATGCTTCCGCCTTCGTTTTTCATTACACCATTTAGGTTTATAATGGTTTTACCTTGGTCGGTAGCTATTTGTGAGGGTATAGCATCGCATTTAGTAAATTGTGTTTTATTGCCCCAGCCATTAAATCCCCAGTCTTCAATTACTATATTTCCACTATTGTCTTTTACATAAATAGGTCCATTATCACGCACCCATACATCGTCGGTTTTGTATATTTTAAAATCAATATTTGTAAGAGCAATTCCTGCATTGGTTAATAATGTGGTAATGCGAGTTTGCTCAGTGGCATCGTAACATACTAAGTGTACCTTTTCGCTCGCTACCAATGCCGCTGTCATATCTACCCAAGTTTGGTCTAGTCGGTTTCGGTAGGTAATACCGTATTGATATTCATGCGGCCATTGTAACCAAGTACCCTCATGTGGTAACGATTCTTCGGGCATAGTATATTTAATAGTTGATGTAGCTTGCGCTGGTGTTGGAGCAGTATTTTCATCTACCTTATCTTTTTTTTTACACGCAACTAAACAAGTTATTAATAGTAAAGTACCAATGCTAGATGTTTTCATTTTGTTTAAGTTAAACTATTTTATGCCAAATACCGCTCTTGCAATACATTGCAATGGTGTGCGTTGTGTCCTATTATAAACCAACCAATGCTTTGCGTAGTAACTGTAATATTATTAGCAGAGCCTTCAAAACTTAGCATACCAGCGCTTATGTGGCTGTATAGGCTAAGTGTAGCAACTCTTATGGCGGTGTATTCAGCTACTAAATTAGCCAGTGTTTTGGTGTTGGTATTATCATTAGTGGCATACTCGTTTTCGTTAAAAGGAGCTAATGCTGTAGCATCTTTACGACTAAACCTAAACGCACGATAGGCTAATATGCGTTCGGTATCTATTATATGATTAAACACTTGCTTTACCGTCCATTTATTAGGTGCATACGCAAAGTTTTCTTTAGTACTATTTATACTATTAATTAATGTTAAGGTATTGGCGGTACTGTTGTTAAATGCAGTTATTAAATCCGTTTCGGGTATTAAGTTTATGTAGTGTACATAGTAAGGAGGTACGCTGTGTAGTAATGGTTTAGGGATAAGCATAGGATAGTAGTTAATTGTTTTTTCACAAATTATTGTTGTTTTATTTTGCCACGAATGCACAAATCAATGCGAGATAAATTATCATAAACAAAATGCGTAACTTTTATTCGTGCATTCGTGGCTATTATTTTTTATTGTTGTTTTGCCACGAATGCACAAATCAATGCGAGATAATTTTTTTAAAACAAGGCGTGTAACTTTTATTCGTGCATTCGTGGCTATTATTTTTACTTCAACAAAAAGTTATATACAATAGTACCACGTTGTTCTTCGGGAGCATCGTCGTTGGGCGAAAACTTAGCACGCAAAGCTGCTTCTTTAGCTTTGGCTAACAATGTACTGTTGGTAGTAGTAGAACCTCTAAAGCCTGTATTAGCACGTATTACATTGCCTTGTTGGTCTATAAATATTTCTACAATAACTTTGCCCGACTCTTGCACGTTGAATGATGGCGTAGGTAATGCCTTAGCTTTGCGTCCGTCCATATTATAACTTGGTCCTTTGCCCGAGCCTGTACCTTTGCTACCATCTCCGCCATCGCCAGGTGTGTTGCCTGTGCCTCCGTTACCTTTATAATTAGTACTGTTAGGGTCGCCATCGGGTTTACCTTGGTCGCCAGTGCCAGTAGTGCTAGTACCTTGCGATGTTGAACCATTACTTTTTTTACCTGTGTATAACGATGCTGGATTAACCACAGGTTTTACTTCAGCAATGGGTTTAGGTTCTGGTTCGGTTGGGGTAGTAGTTATTTTGGGTTCTTTAACTGCTTTGGTAGCTTTTTCTGATGTTTTTAAACTTACCGATTCTTCTATAGATTGTGTTACAATTTTTTCGTTTACCTCCTCAGCAACTTGCATTTGTTGTTGTGTAATAATAGGTTGCGAAGGCACGTCGCTATTGGGTTGTATATCGCCTGTAGATTCATCAACATAACCTAAATTTACTACCATACCTTCGCCGCCGTCCATAGGAGGATCGGGTATAGTAAGTGTAAACATATACAACAAAAACGCTATAAGCGCATGAAATAACAGCGTAACTACCCAGCCAATGCTGCGTTGTTTAGTATAGTTAGTGTTGTGTATAGCGGTATCCATTGTTATTGTTTTTAATAATTTATTGTTGTGCAGTTTGTGTGGCAAGTACCATTTTTATTTTTAGTTCGTTACCCATATCCAGTAGCTCTACAAGATCTTGTACGGGCAATGTTTTATCTACTTTTAATATAATGGTAGGTTCGGTTAATATTTTGCTTATTCTACTTAATTCTGTT
>JBEBIC010000315.1:0-2955 GCA_040080595.1 Bacteroidia bacterium
ATATACAACTAGGCTTCGATAAACTCAGCCACCGTGGCATTATTACCAAATGATGTTTTTTTGTGTTAAACAATAGCACTATTTTTTGCACATAAACATAATTCGTAATTTTTTAATTCGTAATTACTATTGGGAATGTTATTTTTGTGTACAACACATTTTTACACCTTACCTATATGCAGTTTTTATCTCCTTATTTTTTGTGGACGCTACTTGCCTTAGCTATTCCTATTATTATACATTTATTTAATTTTCGCAAGTACAAAAAAGTATATTTTACCAATGTAAAATTATTTACTGAGTTGCAGAAAGATAATCGCACGCGCAACAAACTCAAAAATTATTTAATACTTGCTGCTCGCTTATTAGCTTTGGCGTGTTTGATACTAGCCTTTGCACAACCTTATTTTCCTAACAAAAACAATAGCACAGTACAAGGCGCTAAAAACTATGTGAGCATATACATAGATAATTCGTTGAGTATGGAGGCCAACGAAAAACAAGGTACATTACTTGACGCCAGCAAACGTAAGGCACTGGAAATAATAGATGCGTATAGCGAAGCAGATAAATTTCAGTTACTTACTAACGAATTTGCAGGAACACAACAACATTTATTTAACAAAGAAGATGCAAAAGCTGCGGTATATAATTTACAATTAAACGCATCAACACAAACCTTGGCTAATGTTATAAGTCGCCAACAGTCAGCGTTAGCAAGTGTTAAGGGCAATAAGCATGCGTATTTGGTTTCCGATTTTCAAACCAATACTTTACCCAATACCGTTACAAGTATGGATACTACCATAACTTGGACATTGTTGCCCATACAAAATACCAACATACCCAATGTGTATATAGACACCGCTTATTTTAAAACTCCTACACACCGCATAGGCAGTGCCGAAGAGCTGGTAGTAAAAATTACCAACGTAAGCAGTACCACTATTGAAGCACTAACAGTAAACCTTAAACTAAACGGAACGCAAGTAGCACTAGGTACAGCCACCATAGCGCCCAACGCAAGTACATTGGTTACACTTACTTATACTAATCGTGTGGCGAACTGGAACACTGGTGTGCTAAGCATTAAAGATTTCCCTATAACGTTTGATAACACCTTAAACATTGCCTATAATGTAGTAAATACAAGTAATGTAGCCATTATAAGTGCTACGCCAAACAACGATGTGGTACGTGCTTATGCGCAAGATGATTATTTTAAAATTACTAATTATACACCCACCACTATTAACTATGCACAACTGCGTAGTAATGATGTTATAGTGTTAGATGAACTTACGGAGTTAAGTTCGGGTATAATATCGGAGTTGCAAACCGCAGTTAATAACGGTGGTGTATTGGTGGTGTTTCCTGCTGCTAATGCTAACATAGCTAATTATAATACATTGCTTTCCAACCTTGGTGCTGGTGCATTTACAAGCATTGATACAAATAAACTTACCCTCAAAGACATTAATACAAACGCCAGTTTATTAGCAGGTGTGTTTGAAAAAAATAACGTGAGTAACAAAACAAATTGGCCAGCAATAAATTATCATTACAAATACACAAGTACAGCAAGTGGCGCGCAACAGTTGCTATCGCTCACTAATAACGACACGTACCTACAACAACATAAACACAACAAAGGACAGGTTTATATATTTACCGCACCACACTCAGCGCAATACACTACGGTAAGTGCCCACGCATTGTTCTTGCCGTTACTGTATCAAATGGCATTTAGTGCAGCCAACAACGCAAGGTTATATAGCAGTATTGGCAACCTTAGCACGGTAGTAATAGATACATTAGCCGCAGGCGAAAGTAATATACACTTGCAACTGAACGATAGCTTGGATATAGTGCCTGAGCAACAAAAAACACAAGGGGGCACACAGTTATTGTTGAATAACGAACTGTTACAAAATGGTATTTATAAAGTAATGCTTAATAATAAAATACTGTCGTACATAGCACTAAACGCTACTACTACCGAGAGTGTATTAACCTATTATACACCCACACAACTTAACGAAGTGTTGCACAACAACAACCCTAGCGCAACTATTAATGTGCTTAACGAAACATCGGCAAACGTAACCACAGCAATACACACAGCTACTACTGGGCGAAAGCTATGGTTATATTTTATAGCCGCTGCGTTACTATTTTTGTTGTGCGAAATAGTAATAATACAATTTTGGAATTATAAACGAAAATAATCATCTCCCCATTTAACTCATGCTTGGATTAACACTATCAACCGACCCACGTTGGGTTAATATTGTAGAAAGTAACATAGAAGAAATATTAACCGACCATGCTTGGTGCGAACAAAAAGCCGCTACCAATGCCATAACTATTATTACACTTAACTCGGAGTTAGAAGAACTCGTAACCGACCTATTAGTGGTGGTAAAAGAAGAGGTAGATCATTTTCAGCAGGTGCATAATTTGATAAAACAACGTGGCTTAACCTTAGGCCGTGAGCGCAAAGACCATTATGTAAACGAACTATTTAAGTTTATGGAACGTGGTGGCTCACGCACACATTCGTTAGTAGATAGATTATTGTTTTCGGCAATGATAGAAGCCCGCAGTTGCGAACGTTTTAAAGTATTATCAGAAAACATAGAAGACAAAGCTCTTGCACAATTTTACCGAGAGTTAATGATAAGCGAAGCGGGGCATTACACCACGTTTATAAGCTACGCACGCAAGTACGGCAAAGACATAAATGTAGATGAACGTTGGAAACAATGGATAGATTTTGAAGCCAGTATTATAGCCAACTATGGCAAGGAAGAGCGAGTGCACGGGTAGTAAATTTTATACTAATTAGGTTTAAAACCAATTGTTGTTATAATTAAGGCAAAAAACATTTCAAAAAACACATTCACATCACGTTGGCTGAGCGGAGTCGAAGCCTAGTCGTATATGGGCTTCGAC
>JBEBIC010000316.1:0-2954 GCA_040080595.1 Bacteroidia bacterium
ATATTTCAACTTGATATTCCGTCCCTGTATTCCCCTCCTGCGTTGGCTGTACTTCGGCAGGCTCAGCAACCAAGCCGAAGCCTGTTGTGTTATGTAATTCGTAATTGGATAGTAATATTGTTTTCATTTTTTAAAGACTTGCGTGTTATGTGTGTTGTATTATAAAATAAACTGTAGCGAGGTTTAAAACTTTATGCAAGGCATCATTGCTACGTTGCGGGGGCGCACTTTAAGGCGTGTATGATTTCGCGTAGTACCTGCATATCCGCCAGAAGAGTTATAACTTCCTGAAGGAGCTGTTGCATCAGCATTATCATAAAATAAGTCTACCGTTTGATACACTTGGTCATCTATACCTGTAGCAGCTTGCGCTGTTCCAAGTACACGTCCTGGATCTACTCCACGTGCATGATCGGCGCCGCGTATAAATTCTCCACGAAGGTCGGGCAGGTTAAATGTAGTAGTACCATCGCCTACGCCATATAGTGTGCTTATGGCAGCAAACAAATCGGCATAGGTAGTACGGCTTACGGCCTGTCCGTTACATTCCAAATAACCTGCGGGCACTGTAACATTGGCAAAGTAGCTTATCATACCTGCTGGAGTTGAACCTCCTATTTTTGTCCACGGTGTGGTTGCGTTGTTGTTGGTTTTGCGGTAGTATAAATTTTGGTCGAAAAAGCTACCTGCTATTTGCAACGCATAATTATTGGTGGGATTACTGTGTCGGTCTTCTATTAAATGCCACCAACCAGCAGCACCAGCTGGGTAGTTGGTTACTGTAGCGCCATCGTTTTCGTAAAAGCCCGATTGCGCTCCTGCATTACCTTGCAAGCCTGCATCTAGGCGGGTTTGCGTGCGAGAGTCGCTATTACCATAATATAAATTACCTGTAAGTTGTAAGCCTGTACCTACTGCCTGGTCATCGGCTATTACAAGCCTGCGTGCCGTAGTACCTAAGCCTGTAGGGGATAGTTGGCGTAATTCTATTTTGGCTTCGGCTTCGCCCGAATTATGAAATCCAATACTTGGATAGTGCCCTGTAGATGATGATTGTTCGGCAATTTCTAATGTACGTGCCCCACAACAAGCAGCGGTATTATCTCTACTTAGTAAGGTAGTACCTACCACATTTAATGTTTGTGAGGGTGCAGAGTTGCCTATACCTACGTTGCCGTTAGGCAACACTACCATACGATGTGTTGAGGTAGATATTTGGTACAATGAAAAATCTTTAACGCCTGTACCTAGCATATCTTGGTCAAATAACCAATCGTCTAATAATATAGAAGCACGTCGCGAGGTGGAGTGCGTAGAGGCCAGTACTTGTATAGAATTAGTAAACTGTCCTGAACCAGTAGCCACCGTAAGTGGGCTTGCAGGTGTACTTGTACCTATACCTACGTTTAAAGTACTGTCTATCCATACGGCAACAGCTCCAGGAGTAAAAACATTGGGCTGGCGAAAAATACGAAATGCTCGGTATAAGCTGTCTTGGTCTATATGCCATGTTGGCTTTAAATCTAGCGGAGTTTCTCCATATTTGGTTAATGTTAAACGTCCTTGTAAGATTGCACTCCCTCTTACATCTAGCAATGTAGGTAAACCATGGTTTATTAAAATCACTGGTTTATTAGTACCAATACCTACATTACCTATACTATCCACAATCATTTTTTCGATATTGTTGGTGCGAAAACGCAATGATTTATTATCGCTAGTGCCTATAAAATTGGTATTGGGGTTAGTACTAGCATTGCCCTTTAATAGCCATGCTTGCGCTTTTATGCTATCGCTCATGGTGGTCATTATATTTTGCCCACCTACAGTTAATGTATTAAAAGTGGCGGTATCTCCTTGTAGTATATTAATGTTGGCAAAGTTGGTTATACTGCTATCTACCGTTAGGTTATTTACTAGAGCATTGTTTATAGTGGTGTAGTTTACAATGCTACTATCAATAGTTATGTTGTTAACTATAGCAGTGTTGATGGCGGTAAAGTTGGTTATACTGCTATCTACCGTTAGGTTATTTACTAGAGCATTGTTTATAGTGGTGTAGTTTACAATGCTACTATCAATAGTTATGTTGTTAACTATAGCAGTGTTGATGGTGGTAAAGTTGGTTATACTGCTATCTACCGTTAAATTATTTACTACAGCATTGTTTATAGTGGTGTAGTTTACAATGCTACTATCAATAGTTATGTTGTTAACTATAGCAGTGTTGATGGTGGTGTAGTTGGTTACGCTGCTATCTACCAACATATTATTAATAACAGTGGTAAAGGTTATGTTACTTAAATAGTTTTTTATTGCTTTGTTTATTACTGCAGTATCTAATCCTTTTTGGCAGAGGTTTTTCCACACCGTGCCGTTATAAAAATGATAACAAGCACTATCAGTATTGTATATAAGCAATGCACTTTCGGTAGCGGTAGGCGCTAAGGCATTCATAAACAGGGTATTCATACGTGGCGCTAAGAAACCTTTGTCGTTAGCATTTAACTCCAATATTGCTTTGGGGTTGGGTGTTGTTGTGCCTATACCTACATTACCTTGGGCTTGCGCTTCGGCTCCGCTCAGCGACCATATAGACAGTAGTACTAATAGAATTGAAGCGGTACGTTTTAACTTGCTTTTTTGTACCATGTATAATGTAAGGCTTGACAGGGTGGTTAAACGAGAGTTACGCTCTGTAACCATAAGGCTTGATTTTAGTTGAGTGTTTTTTTTAATTGGAACTAAGATAGCGCTATCGCTTAGTGGGGTGGTATTTGCGTGGCGTATAAACCCACCCCGCCCTGCGGACACCCCTCCGCTGAGTGGAATGCGGGGCGTGATTATATTACTTAATATTTCAACTTGATATTCCGTCCCTGTATTCCCCTCCTGCGTTGGCTGTACTTCGGCAGGCTCAGCAACCAAGCCGAAGCCTGTTGTGTTATGTAATT
>JBEBIC010000317.1:0-2952 GCA_040080595.1 Bacteroidia bacterium
AATGTGGTGTTAGTTAAGTAATTATTTAACACTCATATACGTTTGAGCATTAAACGTAATTTTTAATTCGTAATTGAATATCTTATAGCCATTTTTTCTGTTTAAAATAATAAACCATACCGCCTGCAATACTAAACATTAGCAATAATGCAAACCCATAGCCATAAGTAGTACGTAGCTCGGGCATGTGTTCAAAGTTCATTCCGTAAACTCCTGCAACAAATGTAATGGGTATAAATATTGCCGAAATTATGGTAAGTATTTTCATTACCTCGTTAGTTTTTTGGCTTAAATTACTTAGGTATAAATCCATTAGCCCATTTAATAAATCGTGGTACGACTCTATAGTTTCTATTAAACGCACAGTGTGGTCGTACACATCACGTATGTATAAATGTACAGATTCGTTGTATAATTCGGAATCGCTACGTTGCATACTACTTAATAATTCTCGCATTGGCCACACACTTTTACGCAAATAAATAAGTTCACGTTTTAATGCGTGTATGCTTGCCATTGTATCGGGTTCGGGGCTTATTAGCACTTCATTTTCTAAGAACTCTATACGCTCTCCTATTTTTTCTAGTATTCCAAAGTAAGTATCTACCACAGCATCAATAAGTACATACGATAAATAATCGGCGCCCATTTTACGTACTCGCCCTTTGCTGTTGCGTAGGCGTTCGCGTATTACATTAAAGGCATCTTTGGCATTACTTTCTTGGAACGTAAGTACTACATTGGGCAACAACAGTACAGTTAATTGCTCCGATTGTATGCTGGTATCATAGCTTAACATACGAAACGTAGCCGCTGTATAGTTAGGATATTCCTCAAACTTTGGGCGTTGGTCAGTACTCATAATATCTTCCTGCGTAAGCGGATGTATATTAAAATATTTACCTATAGCCGCTATATCTTGCGGTTGATGTATTCCGTCAATATCTAACCATTTTATGGTGTCGCTATTTTCAATAGCAAGTTTAGCATCTTCAATACTTAGGATTGTACGCTCAGTAAATGTAGTTTCGCTGTACTCGTACAAGGTAATGGTAGTGGGCGTATTGGGAGCATCACTATTTTTTATTAATGTACCAGGTGGCAAGCCCACACGCGTATTGCGTGTTATAAATTTGTTTTTGGAATAAGTGTTGGTTGCCATTTTTATTTATTTTAAACTAAACAACGGTTTGTCCCAGTTTGCATATATAGTCAAAATGGTCTTTGGTTACAGGCATTACCGATAAGCGTGGCTGACGCAATAAGCCCATACTTAGCAAGAGTTCCTCTTGTTTCATTTGTACTAATGTAACTGTTTTTTTTAATTTTTTGTGTATGGCCAAATCCACCACAAACCAACGAGGGTCGTTTATGGTGGGGTCGTTATAATGTTCAGTAGCTACTTTAGCAACGCCTACTACCTCCATACCTTCGTTGCTGTGATACCACAGTACAAGGTCGCCTTTTTTCATTTCTTTAAGGCTGTTGCGTGCTTGATAGTTGCGTACACCGTCCCACATTGTTTTTTTTTCAATAGTAAAAGTATCCCAACTATACTTAAACGGTTCCGATTTTACGAGCCAGTAGTTCATTATTTGCGGTATTAATTTTAGTTAAGAATAGTTAATGCTTCTTTTATGCGCTTAACCGATTCTATTAATTTATCATCGCTGGTGGCATAACTAAAACGTACGTATCTATCATCGCCAAAGGCATCGCCCGAAACTAAGGCTACATGCGCTCTGTGGAGTAAGAACATACATAAGTCGGTAGAGTTATTTATTTCAAAACCATCTATTTTTTTACCATAATAATACGTTACATCAGGAAAAATATAAAATGCTCCTTGCGGTTTATTTATTTTAAAACCAGGTACTTCGCTTAGTAGTTTTATCATCAAATCTCTACGACGTTCAAAAGCTTTACACATTTCTTTGGTAACATCGGGGTTGGCTAATACTGCTGTAATAGCTGCCATTTGTGCTACGGAGCATGCACCCGATGTAAACTGACCTTGCATTTTTTCGCAGGCTTGTGCTATCCATAACGGAGCACCCATAAAACCTATGCGCCAGCCCGTCATAGCAAAACCTTTGCTTACACCGTTTATGGTTATGGTACGGTCGTACACGTTAGCAAAACTTGCCATACTGGTGTGTTGTCCTGCAAAGTTGATGTGTTCGTATATTTCGTCGCTCATTACGTAAAGTTCCTCTTGGCTTACTATTACGTTGGCTATGGCTTGTAGTTCATTGGCTGTAAACACACTGCCTGTAGGGTTGCAGGGCGAACTAAATATTACTAATTTGGTTTTGGGTGTAAGTACTGCTTTTAGTTGCTCGGCAGTAAATTTAAAATCTTGCTCAATATTCGTGTTTAAATATACTGGAATACCGCCTGCAAGTTTTACTATTTCTACGTAGCTAACCCATGTAGGCGTTGGTATTATTACCTCATCGCCTACATCTACCAATGCTAATACTGCATTAGCAATAGATTGTTTTGCCCCTGTAGATATTACTATTTGTTCAGGTGTGTAATTGATGTTATTATCACGTTTAAATTTTTCGCTTACCGCTTTGCGCAATGCCGCAACACCCGCTACTGGCGTGTATTTGGTATAACCTTCGTCTATTGCTTTTTTTGCCGATTCTTTAATAAAATCGGGCGTGTCAAAATCGGGTTCGCCTATACTTAGGCTTATTACGTCTATTCCTTGTGCTTGTAATTCTCGGCTTTTGCGTGCCATTGCTAATGTTTGGCTTTCGTTAAAGCTACTCATTCTGCTCGCTAATTTTCCCATAGTTTTTTATGTTTAATAATTTGCGAATATATTAAGTATTTACGGTTGTTGGCGTTTCATTTATCAACGGTTTTTAATAACTTTTTGTTCATACAATTAGTTTGATGTTGTATGCTTACAAATAGTAGTACAAAATAGTTGTTTAAAGT
>JBEBIC010000066.1:0-12585 GCA_040080595.1 Bacteroidia bacterium
ATGCAATATAATTCTTTTTTGTTTTTTCGGTTGAGTTTATTTAAGGGTATTTGCGGTAAGAAATAAGCAATAACATCTCTTATTTCATTGTGTGTATAATAGCCCGAACCTTGCATCCAGTATATGAATGTTTTAAGGACTTCGGTTTCGTAATAGTTGTACTGCTCTGTATTAGTTATTTGTTTTTTTAATAATGGTAAATTCCCATTCCATTTTTTAGCTAATATAAGTACACTATCATACCATGCTTTGTTTATAGTGCCTTGTTGCAAATGCTCTACAAGTACATCAAATACTACGACTACACGCTTATGTAAGTTTACTTGTAACGCTATGTCAGAATCGTAACAATGAAAACTTTTAAAGTGTTGAGTGTCAAATTTTATTTTGTCCTCATCAAACAATTGTTTGCGTATTGCAAAAAACAATCCGTCCACCACGGCAGCGTCTACCACGTTATTGTTTGTTGGGTTATTATAATCTCGTGTTATGGTAAGGGCTTCTGTTTGCGATATAATGGTGTGATAAGGTTGTTTGGAAACTCCATTAGTCCAGTGTTGTATGTTGTTTACCAAATGGTCGTTGATGAGTGTAGAAGACCACCAAGCAGATGGGCATTGTGGAAACACCGATGCTCCTATAACACCTATTAATCCTATAGTTTCATCATTAAAATGATTAATAACGTTTAGTCCCCAATTAGGCGTATGAAATATGATGTCTTCATGTGTAAAGCATATAATGGGGTACTTAGCTTGTTGCACACCAAGGTTATAAGCCTCAAATATGGAGTAGGTATTTGCGCTATTATCTATTTGTATAAGTTCATATTCTACACCAATAGTTTGCGCTATTGATGCACTTACTTGCGCATAATACGTGGGTTTTACGGAACATATAACTATAGAAATCATGTGCGAATTTAAGCTAAATTACTAAGTATAGTTTCCCAACTTTTAACCTGTACACTTACATCAAATTGGGCTGCTCGTGCTTTTGCTTTAGTTGCATCAAAGTTAGTAATGTTAGTGCTTACGTGTTGCATTGCAGCGGCTAAATCGGCTACGTTCCACGAGTTTACAATAGTACCTACATCGTTAGTTACAATTTCGGCAACGCCACCAGCATTAAAACTCACAACGGGTTTGCCCAACGCAAGAGCTTCTACCACCACCATACCAAAAGGCTCTTCGCGAGAGGTAAGTACAAAGCCGTCCATTATGTTCATATAGTTATAATAATCGTCATCTTTTTTTTGCCCTAAAAACAATACGTTGGATAGTTGTAAAGCTTCTATTTCTTTTTCAATCATCAAATCCATACCTGTACTACTATTGTTGCCAATCCATACCAATGCTGCGTTTTGTTGTTGTAATAATTGCGCAAGTTGCGGTACCATATCTGTTCCTTTGCGGGTTGATGACGACCCCGACATTAACCACACAAAGCCGTATTTATCTAAACCCAATTCGGTTTTAAGTAGTGCCGATTTTGCATTATCTACATTTATTTTTTTAATATCAATGCACTCGTATTGCAACACTATATTTTTAGCTCCCAAAATTTGCAACTTGTTGTACACCGCTTTGCTATCGGCAATGCACAAGGTACTGTAGTTTATTGCTGCTTGTAATTGTTGTTTTGTAACTAAACTATAATCGGTAGTAAGCTCATGGAAGTGAGTAATAACGGGTATATTATGCGCTTGTGCCAATGCTATTTTGTCCGTCATTAGTACAGTATTTAAGTACCAATAATTAGGTTTAAAGTTGTTGTGAGTTTTAATAATATTATTGTTGTACAAATCAATACCCACAGTACGTGCAAGTATATTTAACAAGCGTTGCCATTTGTTGGGGTGTTTTAATGTAACGTGTGTACTTACGTAATTGGGCATTAGAGCTAACAAACCACCATCGCCCTCGCTTACTAAACTGGCGTGCAATAGTTGAGTATTAACAGTACTAAACATATACCACAAAAACATTTCGGAACCCGAACGTCCTGCATAAGGTGTGAAAAATAAAATACGTTTGGGGGTATTATTTGGCATCGTTACCGCTTATTATAATAGAGAATTTATGTTTGAATTTTAAAAATGGTGTTTCTAAATATGTGTAAGATAACTGCGAAACAATAAGTGTAATAATAAAACTGATTACGAAACAAAGTACTAAAGTAATAGTAGTTCCACTTAAATTAAAATGCTCGTTTATAATAGTAAAAACCAATGGGTGAAACACGTATATACCATACGATATAGCGCCTAAGCGATTAAATACAGGGTATTCAAAATTAAGCACGGTAGCTTTGTTTGATGATAAATTTAATATAATAGCACCAAACAATAATGCGTAAATAGTGTGGTGCAAAATTGGAGATTTGTACAGTGTAGCTATTAAAACTACTAACGTACCATATACTATTGTTTGTGTGGCTTTAGCGTAAAGTAAATTTAATAGTTGGTGTTGCTTAAATAATAACCACGCAAATACGCCACCTATAGCCATACAATCTATACGGAACATATTTACCATATCAAGTAAAAATAAAAAAACGTTAATCCCCTTAAACATAACAGGAGCTTGTGTTCCCAAACGATGTTCTAAAATAATTCTAAACCCAATGTAGAGTATAGGTACAATTAGTAAGAATTTTATTATGTGTTGCTTTGCATATTTTACTACTACAGGATATACAAAATAAAATTGCTCTTCCGAACCTACCGACCACAATTGTATGGGTAAACCACCTGCAACAAATAAAGTATAGGCTACATTAGGCATAAAAAAAACATACAATAGTAATTTTAACCAAAAAAACTGCGCATCTATTTGTCCAAATAAAAGTCCGTAAGTAATGTATAGTGCAATAACAAAAAAATACAATGGCCATATACGCAATATGCGTCGCAGGTAAAATTTACCAATGTTTATAGTACGTGTACGTGCTTGCTCCGTAAGTAATAAATAGGTTATTAAAAAACCACTCAATACAAAAAACAAAGTTACGCCAACATCTCCCAGTACTGATATAAAATTAGTTTGTGGGTTGTAACCAAATTCTTTAACACAATTTAATGTAGTAAAATGAAACAAAAACACCAACGCCGCAGCTATAAAGCGCAAGCCATTAAGCGAGGGGAAATATACATTAGTGTTGTTGTTGCTACTCATTTTATTTTTTAATTAATTTAATTATTAACGAAGTATTAGGTACATATTCAATACAATAATCGGCTAATAAGTTTCTGTTTTGGCTTATAAAGTTAAGCATAAATTCGTGTAGCTTTTCGGTAGTTAAGTAGCTATAACCCAATAACGATGAGTAGTTGGGGATAATGTTGTTTTTTATTATTTTGCTTAACAACATATTTTTTAGTTTATACATAAACGTATTTGCCGTTAATGCTTTGGGTTGTATGTAGTTAATTTCTAATGCGGTGTTGGGTGCTAAGTTATAAAATACAGTATATATTTCGTTAAAGCCAGCTATGGCTAAGAACTCTTTAGGGGTAATTTTTATTTTACTCAAAGTGTTATAATCCCCATGCAAGCATATCCTGTGTTGCGGTGTTAATAGCACTCCTGCGCCATTATCATTGCGTTTAATGGTAGAGGTGCTGTGCATATATTGCAACAAATGTATGTACCATGTAGTGGGTACGTTAGCATAACTTTCGGGGTGGTATTGGTGCGCAGTTATGTATTCGGTTTCGTTTAAATAGGTTTGTGTTAAGTTTAATTTTGATAAGCGCATACAAAAATCATCGTCCTCCAAGCCCCAACCTTGGTAGTATTCATCATAGCCATTAAGGGCAATGAAATCAGCCTTAGTAGCTATTACTAATCCTGTTGATAAGCCCGAATGTTTAAAATTTGTAGTATTAAAAATTGCCCAATTGTGTGTAGTGTAATTATAGTTTTGTGGTAAATAATAACATTTGTAATTGTAGTACATGCCTTCAAAATTTAGCCCTTTTATTTTACTTAAAAACGTAGATTCAAATATTAAGTCCACATCTACTATTATAATTATATCGCCTACGCAGGCATTCATTCCTACATTTATAGCATACGATTTGTTCCATACTAAACCTTGTGTAGGCAAATATATGTAGTTGCAAAATTCGTACTCTGTAGTTAATTGCTGTACTTGTTGTGCAAGTGTAATTTCGCTACCGCTATCTATTAACAATACTTCGTAATTAGTAAACGATTGCGCAGCCAACGATGCTAAGCAACGTCGTACACGCACTACATCTCTATTACGATAGGGTATTATTAACGATATCATTTAACTAAAGTTTTAAGCATATATTTTGCAGTAAATATAAGCGATGTAGCGCACATAGGAGTTGCATTGTTATTTAAAAATAATGTAATGTCTTTTTTATTGTACGCATTTATACGGTACATATAGGTATGCCAAATATCTTGTAAATAATTATAAAACAAATTAGTGTCGTATATGTTTTTTTGCAAATTGGCTGTGTATAATTGCGCTATAATTGTTTTTATTTTGCGTAACTCGGTAGAACTCACCGTTCTATTTTGTTTTGTAATTATTTGCAGTACAAAGTCAATATTTACTTCTAATTCATTGATAGCAATTAGTTGTTGTAATTGGCGCAAACGTATGCTGTTAGCGGTATTTAGTTGTTTTACGTTTTGTGTTTGCGATACTTGCGAAGCATGAATACGGTAGTGTAATAGTACTTGCGGTAGGTTTTCAATAGCCCCTAGTTCTAAAACTCTTGCCCACAAATCATAATCTTCGGCAGGTTCAAATGCTTTATTATATGTTAAGTTATGTTGTGTAAATATTAATGTACGCATCATTACTGATGGGTGCGCCACTGGACTTTGTGTAAGTGCAAATAGTTTTACTTCGTTCTCATTAATAGGTACGTTGGGTACTAAATTGGGGTTGCCTATTATATCATAATTAGTACCTAATACAAGTACGTTAGTATTTGCTTCTAAGTACTTATATTGTACTAAAAAACGTTCCGCTACACATATATCATCAGCGTCCATACGTGCTATGTACTTACCTTTGCATAATGGTATAGTGCTATTTAAACTATCTGTATAACCTGTGTTTATTGGCTTTTGTATAAGTATAATACGATTGTCAGTATATGATTTTATTATTGCAACACTATCATCAGTAGATGCGTCATCAATTATAAAAAATTCAAAATCAGTAAATGTTTGGTTCAACACACTATCTATAGCCTCCCGCAAATACATTGCAGCATTGTAAACAGGCATTATTACTGATAGTTGAGGCATGCTACAAATTATAATTTAATCCAATTGCTTGGAATAATATGTATAGCCTCTTTATTTTTTTCAGCATCAGCAAACCATTGTTGCGGTGCTATTATTATTTTGTTAGGATTAACATTAAGCCACGCCGCCCACCAACTAAAAGTACTATTAGCCAATATATTGTGCTTGCAAGCAGCCATTAAACGTAAGTCTTCGTAATCGGTTTTATCATCATTACCATCAACAAAAACTTGATTAACGTGTAGTTTTATATTTTCTTTAGCCCATGCTATATCGTCGGAGAATACATAAAACACAGGGCTTTCGCACTTACTTACAATAAGTTGTACTGCTTGCTCATAATAGTTAAGTGTAGTTGTGCCGTGCACTTTATTTACTCCATCAACATTTACATAATTGCCACGGCGTATGTGCAAACTTACTGCATTAGCAGTATTATCAATACTTTGCAACAATTCGGTATTATATTTTGATGGAGGTATTTTAACCGAAAATTCTTTTAATAATGTTGTGCGCAAATGTTTAAAATAATCTTCGCACTGCCAGTAGCCTTGGTAATAGGTATTTTTTCCTGCGTTTAAATACTTGGTATTGTACAACAGATTATCCTCTATAACCGTGATGGGTAGTGCGTTAAACAATTTTTGTTTGATGCGTTGTATGTAACCGTACTTTTTGTTTTGTAGTTGTTCTACTTCGGCTTTAGTAGCTATTGTTGCTATTATATTAAATGGCGCAAGGCTATACTCGTGCCATTCGTAAGTTTCAAAAAAACTAATATCCAGTTTTAGTTCAGTGTTGCGCAACGTAGCTAAAGTACGCCCCATAGCATACTGAAACAATTGATTACCTAAGCCTCCCGTAAGTTGTACTATTACCATTGTATATTTAATATTTATACAAACAACTTGATATTGTTTCTATATCGGTAGCCGTAAGTTCAGGATAATTGCCACAATAAAAACCGTTAGTATGTATAAAGTCGGTATTAGGCATATCGTATTTTACCGCAACATATTTATCGTAAAACGGTTGGCGTTGCATATTACCTGCTATCATTGGACGTATCTCAATACCTGCACCCGAAAAGCGTGCTAAGTAATGTTCGCGCAACTCGGGAGTTTTGCATACTATAGGAAATGCAAAGGTAGATAAACAAGTAATGTGGTCGTGTTTAAGTATAATTAAATCATCGTTTTGTTGCATTATTTTTTCTAATGCTAAATAATTTGCCTCACGTGTTTTTATATTTGCTTCCAAAAACTGCATTTGATATATGCCCAAGAACCCAGTAATTTCGGTAGGTCTAAAGTTAAAACCTAAATCGTAAAAAGTATATTTTGCATCAAACTCCGATTTTACATCGTACTGTTTGCGTAACTTATATTGTTGTTGTGCGGTTAAGTTTCTGTCCCAACCATTTGCACGTACTATGCGTAACATTTGTGCAAAATCTTCGTCATCAGTACATACCATACCGCCCTCAATAGTACTCATGTGGTGCGCTACAAAAAATGAAAAACTTGCTCCAAGCCCAAACGTACCCGCTTTTCCGCTTGGTAGTTCAGTCCCCAACGATTCGCAATTGTCCTCAATAAGTACTATGTTTTTGTTTGCACATATTTCTCGTATCTTGTCTATATCGCCTGTAAAACCTAACACGTTGGTTAGAAACAATGCTTTTATTTCGGTTTGTGCAAGGCGCTCTTCTAAGTTCCACGACATTACATTTAGTGTATTCACATCGCAGTCCAACGCTACTGGTACTAAGCCCAATTGTATTATAGGCATAGTGTTGGTACTCCACGTAAGTGCCGAAAATGCTACTTTGTCGCCATCGTTAAGTTTGCCCATGTTTTTTAATGCTTGCAACATGGCTAAGTTAGCACTGCCTCCGCTGTTAAATAATATGGCGTCTTTACTGCCTTGGTATGCTGCAAATTTTTTCTCAAACGCTACGCATTGCACGTCCATACTTAATCTGTCGGCTTTTAATATAAATTCTGCTAATGCTTTTTTGGTTTCAAATTCGTTCAAAAAAGCGTTTTTCATTAATGGTATCATAGTGTAGGTATTATTTTATAATTATAAAAATACTAATTGTTTTGTAACGTTTGTTTGTAAATGTTTATCATTTCATCAACGCCTTGCTCTAGCGTTATAGTAGGCGTAAAACCTATGGCTTTCATCTTGCTAACGTCCATACACTTGCGTAGCATACCATCAGGCTTGGTGCTATCCCAAAGTAATGTGCCTGTGTACCCTACTTTATGCGCAATCATTTCGGCAAGTTCTTTTATGCTTACATCAATACCCCAACCTATGTTTATAATTTCGGGCGAGTTGTAATTTTCTAGCATAAATAATATCGCTCTTGATAAATCGTGTACGTGCATAAATTCACGGCGAGCAATACCTGTGCCCCACAATGTTATGTTAGGCGCATTATTATTTTTAGCATCAACAAAACGTTTTACTAATGCAGATAATACATGAGAGTGCGCCAAATCAAACGAATCGTTAGGGCCGTACAAGTTGCAGGGCATAAGGTTTAAACTATTAAAACCATATTGCTTGTAATAGCCTTCCAACATTTTTATTCCTGCTATTTTTGCTATTGCATAACCTTCATTAGTGGGTTCTAATTTACCTGTAAGTAGGTACTCTTCTTTCATAGGTTGCGGGCACTCTTTAGGATAAATGCACGAACTTCCTATAAATACAAACTGCTTGGTATTGTTGCGATACGCAGCGTCTATCACGTTGCTTTGTATCATTAAATTATCAGCAATAAATATAGCAGGGTTATTAATATTGGCTTGTATGCCGCCTACTTTTGCAGCAGCAAGTATTACTACATCAGGCGCATTGATTTCAAAAAAAGTATTTACCTGCGCTTGATTGCGCAAATCTAATTCTTTGCTTGTAGCTACTACCACATTGCTGTGTTGTAGTGTTTGCAGTTCATTGAGCAAGGCAGTACCTACCATACCTCTATGGCCAGTAATGTATATTTTGGTGGTGTTGGTTAAAGTTTCCATTAGTTATTTAATTTCCAATTTTCCCATACAAATTCGTATTGGTAGGTAAGTGTATGGGTTTTACTTAATTCGTTTTGTAACCCATTCATACGTGCTTTTGCGTTATCTATTACAAAGTCGTGAAACTGCACTTGTATGTTTTTTAATTTTGTTGTGTTGCCTGATTTTACTATACTCTCCAATAATTCATACTCCGCACCTTCTATGTTTAGCTTTGCCAAATCAATAGTAGTAATGTTGTGTTCGGTTATAAAATTATTGAACGATTTTATTTCTATTTCAGTCTTATTAGTTCCTTTACCGTGTAGTGATGAACTGTTGTCTTCCAACGTTATGTAAGCCTTTGTATCATTAGCTCCTAAGCCAAAGTTATATACATGTACTTTGGGGTTGTTTACAAAACGTTTTTGTGCTATTTCGTAAAATGCTTTAATGGGTTCAAACACATAAATAGTAGCATTGTATTTACACGAAATATCTCTTGCAAACTCTCCTTTGTATCCACCAATATCAAACACTACAGAATTTTGGTTTAAGTCGTAGTCCAATCGTAAGGTATCATCGCCTTTGGCTGCAAACCACGGCGCGCAACGTTCTGCTTGTAGTTTATCATTTGCATTAATGGGTGTAGCGGTTAGTTTATTTACCCAATACAATAGTTTAAAAAGTATTTTTTTTATAATCGTTTTCATATTTTATGCGTTTAGTTAAGAGGTAAATATTCGTTTTAATTTATTAATAATGCGTACGCTTATTTTACTGTTGTGTATGTGTTGCAATATTTGCGGGCTTTGTATTGTTACCAGTTGCTTAGGTAAATTGGTATTCATAGTTTGTAAATAACTCACAACCCACGGAAAAAAGTTATCCGCATCTAAGCTATTTAATTTAATGGTTTGAAGTGAATGAGTTACATTTTGGTAATGAGTTTCATCATTAATTATAGCTTCAATAGTAGCTACACTCTCTTCAAAATTATCAATGTTAATGCGCTTAAATGAACGCTTGTCCACATATTTTTCTAAGTTAGGACAACCATAATAAAACGTAAATGTATTGGCGTACAGGCAATCAAAAAACTTTTCGGTTACCCAATCATCGCAATTATCGTTTTCAATAGCAATGGAATATTTGTAAGGTGCTACTACGTCCCATTTATCATCAAAATCGTTAATACCTCTTCCATACACATCAAGCCTATCACCAAAGTGCGCTTTAAGTTGTTGTACAAATTCTAAGCGTTTTACATGCCCTGCGGTAAAGGCTTTGTTGGAACTTACTACTGATAATAATTTTGTTTTTGTAGGAGCTACGTTGGTTGTTAATTCATCGTAATTTTTACCAATAAACCAAGGGTTAGCGTTATGTGTATGTAGTACGTTTTTATGTTTTATTTCACGTTGTACGGTAAGTATAGTAGCAAATTGATTTAAAAAATTAGCAGTATAAACCGCACTTGTGTTATAACATTCGGCAGGTATAAATATAATATTGTTAGGGTTACACTTTACCGTTTCGGTGGTTAGTTTGTGCTCGTTGTATATAATCCAATAATCGCACTCAGTTAATGTATCGTCTATTACAAATTTATAATTACCCCACACGCCAGCATTATTAGGCGTTTGGCGCATTATAGGGAAATCGTAATTAAAAGTGAGTTTAACTATATACATATTGTTTGGCTTAATGTTTTATCCATTTAGGATTCATAAAAAACATACCTGCTGCTTTGGGCAAGGCTCTATTGGTATATTTTCCTCCATCGGTTATGGTAAATGTTACGGCTTCTTCAATAGTATCAAACACTTCGTGTCCTGTAGTGTTGGCGCAGGTTATACTTACGGTATAGTTGTCGGGAAACAAGCGTACATCATCAAGTACTACTGTATATTTTTCGTGGGTTTGTGTATGATTAATTTCTACATTAGAATCTCTCGCCATCATGTGTAGCACAGGTACGCCTTCGTTGGTTTTTACTTGTATTGCTATCTCCGATTTTGTTTCGTTACTTTTATTATTTATCAAAAATTCAAAACGAATGGTTTCGCCTATAGAGTAAGTGTTGCGCAGTTGCTGGGTATCATCATATAATTTTAAATATTCAAACTGTATGTTGCCATTACCAGTACGGCGTGTGTTGGTATCAAATACTACATCTGCGCCTGTGTTGCCTGTTA
Source organism: Bacteroidia bacterium (assembly GCA_040080595.1). Taxonomy (GTDB): domain Bacteria; phylum Bacteroidota; class Bacteroidia; order UBA4408; family UBA4408; genus JACMRI01. The sequence continues at coordinate 10,516 of JBEBIC010000066.1, forward strand.
CAGCTGTATATGCGCTTATAATATCGTTAATACCTCCTACGGCTTTTATTTGTCCGTGTTCTAGCATTAACCCTGTGGTGCATAAGTTTTGTACCGCAGCCATATTGTGGCTTACAAACAGTACCGTGCGTCCTTGTCCGCTCACCTCTTTCATTTTGCCCAAACATTTTTTTTGAAATTCGGCATCACCCACAGCAAGTACTTCATCTACTATTAATATTTCGGGCTCGAGGTGTGCTGCTACCGCAAAACCCAAACGTACCATCATACCCGATGAGTAGCGTTTTACGGGAGTATCCAAATATTTGGCAACACCACTAAAATCAACTATTTCATCTAACTTACTATTTATTTCGTGCTTGGTCATACCTAGTATTGCACCATTCAAAAATATATTTTCACGCCCCGACAAGTCGGGGTGGAAGCCTGTACCTACTTCCAATAATGCAGCTATGCGCCCTCGTGCTTTTACACTACCTGTAGTGGGCGTAGTTACTTGCGATAGTATTTTTAATAACGTAGATTTTCCTGCGCCGTTCTTGCCAATAATACCAAGCACTTCGCCTTGTTGCACTTCAAAATTAATGTCGCGCAAGCTCCATACATAATCGCTACCGCCTAGTTGGCTACGGTCGTTGGTATCGCCCAGTTTTAAGTAAGGGTCTTCCTTGCCACGCACGGTGTGCCACCAACGGTTAAGGTCGTGGCTTATAGTACCTGTACCTAGTTGCCCAAGTCGGTATTGTTTGGATACGTTTTCTACTTTTAATACTACTTTGCTCATGCTACACAGTGTCCATAAATGATTTTTCTACTCTATGGAAAATTATCAATCCTATAATTAAAATGATGAACGTAACTGCAGTACTATAGGCAAGATGCATTGCATTAAACTCGCCAATACCAAGGAAAGCGTACTTAAATGTTTCTATAATAGCCGTAATAGGGTTAGCCAATACATACACACGATACTCCGCAGGCACTGTACTTAGTGGATACACAATGGGCGACGCATACATAAGCAACTGCACACCAAAGGTTACTAGGAATTTTAAATCTCTATATTTAGTAGTGAGAGAGGAGATAATAATACCCAAGCCCAAACCAAGTATAGCTATTAATACTATTAAGTACGGTACTAACCACAATGCTGTAGTAGGAACGAAGGTTGCTCCTTTAGCTAAGTAATAGATATAAAAAGCTACAAACAACCCTAACTGTATTCCTAATTTAATAAGGTTGGACACCACTACCGACAATGGTACAATCATACGTGGAAAATACACCTTACCAAATAAATGTGCATTGGCACTAAAGGTATCAGCTGTTTTGGTAAGTGTATCAGCAAAATAAGTCCATAACACAAGTGTACTCATATAAAATAAAACCTTAGGAACGCCCTCTGTACTTATGCCAGCAAGGTTTCCAAATATTATACTAAACGTAATGGTGGTAATAATAGGCTGTACCAAAAACCATAACGGCCCTAATATTGTTTGCTTGTAAAACGCAACAAAATCGCGCCTTACAAACAATAGCAACAAATCGCGGTAACGCCATAGTTGCATTAGTTGTAGGTTATACCATTTGGTTTGTGGGTGTATTTCTATATCCCAACTTTCGTTGTTAGTCATTCTTTAAGTCGTTACAATATTTAGTTGTGCTTCAGTAACTGAGTTAAAACGCACCTTATCACGCTCGCCACAGTAAGGACCTTGTTTTACTTCTATTATTTCCGATTGTTCCAACATCATAAATCCATGTCCACCATCGGCTAATAATATAACATCACCTTTATATACGATGCGACTTTCTAAATAGTTTTGCTCATTATCATAAAAATCTACACGCACCTTACCCGATTTTATATACAATACTTCCTGCGTTAAATTAACTTCACGTTGTACTATATTGTGGCGGTGTGGCAGTATTTCATATCCCTGCGGGCGATTCATATAACCCAATTGTTGCGAATCGTTTTCGGTAGTAAAAAACTCAATGCCTGTATTGGTGTAACTTGCTCGTATAATTACAGCAAGCGATATGTTGTTATGGATTATTCTTTCAATC
>JBEBIC010000318.1:0-2917 GCA_040080595.1 Bacteroidia bacterium
CATATTTATAAACGAGCCTATTACCACATTAGCTGCGCCTTCCGCCATTTTGCAGGCTTTAGTACCATTGGTGGTAGTAAGTACAAGATCTTTACCTATTGTTTTTTCAGTCATAAAATCGTAGGGCGAATTACCATAGTCAAACTGTGGTAGCTTTACTCCATCTCGCTCTCCGCCTGCTAAGTAGCCTTTGGCTTGCATTGCCTCTGCTTCTTCTACCGTCATTACGGGTATTATTTTGTTTATACCGTGTTCAAACGCACTGCATATAGCCGATGTGGCACGCAAAATATCAATAATAACAACGGTTTTGCCTTGGTGCGGATATAAATTAAATAATGCAGGCGATAAGCAGGTTTGTATGTTCATGGGTAGGGGGTAAGGTAGTATTAATAAGGCTTTTGTTAAATTGTTATTTCAGCTTGGTGTCTTTTTTTTCGTACGTATAACCTACAGGTTTACGCTCGGTACTAGGTGTTTCGTTACCTATGGTTTCTATTTTTTTGTTAAGAAAATTTACTGCATTATTTATTTTAGCATCTAATACTTGTAAGGCTTCTTTTACTTTGGCTTCGCTTACTGGTGTGCGTTGCACATGTATAGTTTCTAAAATATTAATGTTTATATCTACCGCTTTTGGGGTGTCCAATACGCTCGATAGCATATACATTCCCAATTGTGTAAACACCAAGGTATCGGTAATGCTACAAAAAGCATTGGTTTTAAAGCGTGGGTGTTGTTCGCATATTACTTGGTTTTCGTCTTTGTTTAATTTAAACATAAAATGCTCAGGAAACCTATTGGCGTAAGTTTGCGTGGCTAAGTGTAGGTCTTCCAGGGCTACATCATACATCATAGCAAGGTCATAATCTACCATTACTTGTGTGTTGCGTATTTCAAAAACTATAGGTGCTGTGTTCTCGTTATTTGTAATAGAATTCATAGGCTATTCAACTAAAAAATTATTGGTTGAAAATACAAAAAAAATGGTTGCGCATTCATTTTGTTAATAATTTAAGTTAATAGTTATGCACGCCTTAACTGCGCCAAATAGCTATGTAATAAGGGGTTTTGAACGGTTATGTTAATTAGTTTGCACAGGTTTATACACAGCAAAATAACCTAAAAAGTTAATAACTTGTTAATAATGTCAAAAGCATTGTTTTAAAACCTTACCTTTGTGGCAATACAAAAATACACTCAAATAAAAATGGAAGTTTTAAATACCAATACCACTAATAAACGCAAAATAAAGCCAGCCGATTCGCCTACATTGGCGGCGGCTTATGCTCGTAATAAAGTTCACCCCGAAGCCATAGTATTGGAAGAGGCCGTACTTGGTGCGGTATTACTCGAAAAAGATGCCTTACTTACCATAATAGATGTATTGCGCCCCGAAAGTTTTTACAAAGAGGCGCATCAACATATTTTTAAAGCCTGTATAGCGCTCAACAATCGCAACGAACCTGTAGATATACTTACCGTAACCGAAGAGTTGCGCAAGCACAATGTACTTACTGAGGCTGGAGGCCCTGTGTATATTGCAAAACTTACGAGCAAAATATCATCGAGCGCACACATTGAGTACCACTCCCGCATCATAGCCGAAAAATATATTCAGCGTGAGTTAATAAAAATATCAAGCTACATACAAGACGAGGCATTCGAAAGTGGTACTGATGCCTTTGATTTGTTGGATAAATCGCAGGATTCGCTCTTTAAATTATCGGAAGGTAACACCAACAAACAGTTTGAAACCATTAAAGAATTGGTAGATAAAGCAGTGTTGGAAATAAAAGAAAATGCCAACAAAAAAGATGGTTTAACAGGTGTTCCGTCAAGTTTTACCGAGTTAGATTCCATAACTGGCGGTTGGCAAAAAGCTACGTTAAATATTATTGCGGCTCGCCCTGGGCATGGTAAAACAGCCTTTGCACTAGCATTAGCACGCAATGCAGCGGTAGATTGGAACATACCTACCGTGTTTTTTTCGTTAGAGATGGACGCCGTGCAATTGGTTATGCGTTTGGTAAGTATGGAAACCGAATTGGAAAGCCAAAATCTTAAAAAAGGAAACCTGCAAATGCACGAGTGGACACAGCTCAACAAAAAAGTAAATGCCTTGTACGAATCGCCTTTATATATTGATGATACGCCAGGTTTATCTATATCGCAATTTAGAGCCAAAACACGCCGCTTAAAACACGAAAAAAACATACAACTTATTATAATAGATTACTTGCAGTTGATGACCGTAGCCGAAGAAAGTAAAATGGTGCGTGAGCAAGTAATTAGTTCTATATCGCGTACATTAAAATTGGTTTCTAAAGAGTTGCAAATACCTATAATAGCACTTGCACAGGTAAGTCGTGATATGGAAAAACGTGGCGGTACAGGCGGACACAAGCCCATGCTAAGCGATTTGCGTGAGTCGGGAGCTATAGAGCAAGATGCCGATATGGTTATGTTTGTGTTTCGTAAAGAAATGTTTGGAATGGAGTTTGACGAAGACAATATGCCCACCAAAGGTACAGCAGATATTGTAATAGCTAAGCACCGTAACGGCCCTACAGGAGATGTGCGCTTAAAGTACATAAACCACTTAACCAAATTTGTATCGATGGATGGTTCTTACCCGCAAGTGCCTAACAACGGCGGTTACGAAGCACCTAATAGCATAAAACCTAATTATAATTTTGACCAAAACAACGGGCAAACCTCTCGTACCATAGGCTCTAAAATGAACGACGATGATTTTATGAGTGGCGGTAGTATTGAGGAAAGTCCTTTTTAAACAAAATTACATACTAGCATAGCACACTACTTCTTTCAATTAACAGTAAGACTTTTTTTATTCAACAATTCAATAAAATGTTTGATTTTCAAATTGGTAAAAACACTAATTATAGCCATAGCT
>JBEBIC010000319.1:0-2872 GCA_040080595.1 Bacteroidia bacterium
GGGTGGTATACGCCACGCAAATACCACCCCACTAAGCGATAGCGCTATCTTAGTTCCAATTAAAAAAAACACTCAACTAAAATCAAGCCTTATGGTTACTGAGCGTAACTCTCGTTTAACCACCATGTCAAGCCTTACATTATACATGGTACAAAAAAGCAAGTTAAAACGTACCACCGCTATTCTACTCTTACTAATCTCCATCTGGTCGCTGAGCGGAGCCGAAGCGCAAGCCCAAAACAACGTAGGTATAGGCACAACAACCCCCAACCCCAAAGCAATATTGGAGTTAAATGCTAACGACAAAGGTTTATTAGTGCCACGTATGGATAGCACACAAATGGTAGCCTTAGCAGGCAACGCCACTACCAATGGTTTACTAGTGTATAACACCACCAAAAACTGTTTTTATTACTGGAACGCTACCACTAGCGTATGGAAAAGTATGTGCAGTACCGATGGCCTAGTAAGCAAAGGCGACACCATAGTAATAAAGTTTTTGAAAACCGATAGCATATACTCCACCATAGGCAGGTTTGATACCCTTATGGTAAATGGCATAAGTATAGATTCGCTTATAAAACAAGTAACTAACAGCTACCTAAGTAGCACTAAAGACACCGTAGTAATAAAGTTTTTGCAAACCGACAGTGTATATAGCACCTTGGGTAAATTTGATAGCCTTATGGTAAACGGACTAAGCATAGATTCGCTTATAAAACAAATTACCATGAACTACCTAAGTAGTACTAAAGACACCGTAGTAATAAAGTTTTTGCAAACTGATAGTATATATAGCACGCTAGGTAAGTTTGATAGCCTTATGATACATGGTATTTCTATTGATTCGCTTATAAAACTACAAACCCAACAGTACTTAACTAATAGTAAAGATACCGTAGTTATAAAATACCTACAAACCGATAGTCTATACACCACCATAGTACGCGCCGACACCAGTATAAGTAATTATACCACCATAAACAACGGCGCCATAAACAACGTAACTATAGACAGTAGCACCACCAACTACACCACCATAAACAATGGTGTAATAAATAACCTAACCGTAGATAGTAGCGTTACTAACGTGAGCAATACCAATGTAAGTAATGTAAATATACTTAATGTAGATAGTAGCGTTACTAACTATACCACTATAAACAATGCAGTGGTAAATAACCTAACCGTAGATAGTAGCGTTACTAACTATACCACCATAAACAATGCAGTGGTAAATAACCTAACCGTAGATAGTAGCACCACCAACGTAAGTACTGTAAACCAACTAACTACCCATACTATTATTGCCAACTATGCTAATATAAACAATGCCGTAATAGACTCTGCACAGGTAAATTATATAAATGCTTCCGCTGGTAATTTCACTAACCTTAACATAGGTGGGCAAAGTATTAATAGCTTAATAAATGATAGCATAGGAAGCCGAGCATGGCTACTTACTGGTAATACAGCTCCTACTACTAACAAGCTAGGAACGCTCAACCCACAAGATTTACACATTATAACCAACAATACCGAACGCATAAGTATTATGGGTGGCGGCGGTGGCAACGTAGGTATAGGGCAAGGTTTGCCTGCTGCTAAGTTAGACGTACTGGGCGATATAAAATTTACAGGTCCTCTTAAACCCGCAGGCTTACAAGGTACTGCAGGGCAAGTGCTTACAAGTAACGGTGCAGGTGTACCTACTTGGAATTCTAACACTACTACCATTACCAATGCAGGAACCAATATTATAACCAGTAATGTAAACGGCATTGCCGACACCGCATTTATTATCACCAATGTTAGCAATACAAGCCTTGCTAATACGCTTACCACTACCGTAAATGGTGTAACCAGTGCTACAGTACCAATGGTAAATAGCCTAAGCAATACCTACAACACTACCACTGGTGCGTTTAGTACCACTGCTAATGGTATTACAGGTGCCAATGTAACCCTACCAACTAACCAAGCTATAACCGATAGTATAACTACACAGGCATGGCTACTTAAAGGTAACGCAGGCACTAACCCCGATAGTAATTTTATAGGCACTACCGATAATGTAGCCTTTAAAATACGTACCAATAACACCCAACGGGTAATAGTAGATAGTATAGGTAATGTAGGTATAGGTACTAATAAACCCACTACTCGCCTACATACCCAACTCGAAGGGGCGTACAACGGAATAGTTGCAGCTACTTATACCAATGGACTTCCTGCACATTCTTATTTTCAGGGAAGCTTAGCCAATGGTACTGCACTAGCCCCAACTTATCCTACAGTAGGGCAATCGTTAATAGCATTCATAGGTAGAGATGCCATTGATAACAATACTGCAGGAGGACGTATTAGTATATCAGCAGCCGAGAATTTTAGCGCTACAGCCAAAGGAACCGATATAAGTTTTGCTAATACTCAATTAGGAACAATAGCCCCCGCTAATTTTATGGTAATAAAAAGTACAGGTAACGTAGGTATAGGTACTACCACACCTACAGCTAAGTTAGACGTAGTAAGCGCAACTGCTGGGGTACTTTTACCACGCTTAGCACTTACTGCAACCAATGTAGCTGCACCAGTAATTGCACCTGCTACATCTACACTCATATACAATACAGCCACAGCAGGAGTAGCACCGTTTAACGTGCTACCTGGTTATTATTACTGGAATGGAACATTGTGGATAAACCTAAGCGGAGGCACTGGCGGTAATAATTGGGGCTTATTGGGTAACGCAGGCACCCTAGCTAGCACCAACTTTATAGGCACTACTGATGATGTAAACCTTGTATTTAAACGCAACAAAATACAAAGTGGATTAATAGACAGTGCTTTGGCAAACACCGCATTTGGCTAC
>JBEBIC010000067.1:0-12353 GCA_040080595.1 Bacteroidia bacterium
GAGTGGATGTAGTACAATAAGAAAAACGCCTAAAACCAGTTTTTCAGACGGTTATTATATTCAAAATAATAAAGAAAAAGTATATATTGATGTTGAAGACGATGTATTACGAGTACACAAAACCATTAGTGTAAATAATAAAACGGTAGTAGATACTACTAAAATTACGGAACTGTATAAACAAACCGTTACAGCCGAAACAGCTAAGAATATTAGTTTTAGCAAGCGTAGTTTTGATGTTGATTTTTTAACAATACCCTTAAAATACAGACCCAAACAAAGCAATGTTTCCGCACAGTTAAACACCAACTTAAACGGAGCTATTTATGCAGGGTTTAGAACAGATAGGTTTAATGTAGCATATAATAAAAATGAACTACATAAGTTAGAGCAAGTTATTAATCACTACGGTTTTTCGTTTGGTATATTTACAGGAATAGGAAACACCGCTGTAAATGCAACCACAACTAACAATTTATTAAGTACCGAATATGATGGCGTAGTTTGGATAAAAGGAATAGCAGGTATTGTAGCCATAAACACGTTTACTGTAGGTATTTCGTTGGGTGTTGATAATTTAATAGACAGTAATAATAACAAATGGATTTATGAAACTAAGCCTTGGTTTGGTTTAGCATTTGGCTTAAATTTGAATTAAAACAATACATTAGTAATACGGTGTAATACATAAAAAAACGCTACTATTCATAGTAAAATAGTAGCGTTTTTATTATCAGTTAAATTACTAATTCTCTCTTTACTCAAACTTTATTTCCGTTTGATTTAAGTCATCATCTATTTTACGTTGGCGTTCTACCTCAGTGTCTTCGGGTGTTGTGGGAGTAGGTTCGTTTACTACTATCTCCTGTACTGGTGGCGGTAGTAGTGTTATTTCTTTAATTTTATTTACAGTTAAACGTTTGCCTTTTGCACGTTGTCCTATTACGTCCATTACTTGTGCTAAGTCTATGGTTTCGTTAGGAGTTTCTACTCCCTTTACTTTAGCGTAAGCAATATCTACCACTACGGTATGTTGGGTCGTTACTAGTTCTATACGGCTATCGGCGTGTTCGGTTATAAATAATGTTTTGTTTAGGTTGTTTACGTTATCTATTTTAAAACGTTTTACTATGTATTCTTTTTTGTCGCCATCGTAGTAAATAGTGCTTATGGTTTTAAGTACATCAAGACGTTCTATAAGTACCATTTCTTCGTCAAAATGTGTACTTAAATCAAACGATTTTAAGGTATAATGTCCTGTTGCGTTAATAGTTAAAATTTTATCATCGCCACCAAATGCACCTAAGTACGTACCGTAACCATCAATGTTTAAGCGCTGTGTAGTCTCATCAAACCATATCATACGTTGCGATGTTTTGCTTACGGTTTTTGATTTTAACACAATTTTTTTAATAGGCATTTTAGTAACAACATTACCCAATACGCCACGTCCTTTAATATCTATTTGTGCAAAGTCAATATCAAATTCTATTTTGCGTACGCTTGGGTGTGGTTTAAGTTGTACGTTTACTATTTCGGTTTCGCCATTTTCGTTTGCAGTAAAATAAAGTATCTTACTGTCTTTAGTTCCTTTGCTTAAATCGTAGGCTTTATCGCGGGTTACACCTGTTACATTAAAACGTTTAAAATAACTTGCGCCCTTAGGCCCATCTTGGTAAATAAGATTGTACACGGTGTGTTCGTCGCCTTTTTTAAATACGGCTACATGTATAATATCTTTGCCTACAAATACTTTATCGGTAATGCGTATTACTTTCATTGTGCCATCGGCCATAAATACTATGGCATCATCAAGCGTAGAACAATCGGCTATGTATTCGTCTTTTTTTAGTGCAAAACCAACAAATCCTTCGGCACGGTTTACGTATAATTTTTCGCTCGCAATAACTACACTTTGCGTGTTAATAGCACCAAATATTTTCATTTCGGTTTTGCGCTCACGCCCCTTGCCATACTTACGTTTCAGTTCTTTAAAATAATCAACGGTATAACCTACTATATTATCCAAATGCACTTGCACGGCCGTAATAGCAGCTTCGGTAGCTAGTATATGCTCGTCGGCTTTTTTAGCATCAAATTTAGATATACGCTTAATTTTTATTTCAGTTAGCGCAATAATGTCTTTCTCAGTAATACTACGTTTAAATAATTTTTTGTACGGAGCTAAACCCTCGTCAATAGTGCTTATTACAGCTTCCCATGTTTCGGCCTCCTCAATGTTGCGGTAGATGCGTTTTTCAATAAATATTTTTTCTAACGAACTGTAATGCCAGTTTTCCTCTAGTTCGCCTTTCTTAATATTTAGTTCCAATTTAAGTAATTCAAGTGTTTGATTAGTTGATATTCTCAACATCTCATTTACTCCCAAAAACTTAGGCGTATTGTTTTCTATAACACCCGAGTTAGGCGATATAGATATTTCGCAATCTGTAAAAGCATACAACGCATCAATAGTTTTATCGGGCGATATACCAGGTGTAAGGTGTACCAATATCTCTACATTCTCAGCAGTATTGTCTTCTATTTTACGTATTTTTATTTTATCTTTATCATTAGCGGCAAGTATGCTATCAATGAGTGATGTGGTGGTAGTACCAAACGGTATTTCGGTTATTTTCAGTGTTTTGCTATTGTCAATGGCTATTTTGGCACGTACTTTTACTTTACCACCACGCAAACCTTCGTTGTATAGGCTAAAATCGGCTTGTCCGCCTGTTACAAAATCGGGGAATAAATTAGGCTTACGTCCACGCAATACTTCAATAGAAGCATCAATTAATTCAATAAAATTGTGTGGCAATATTTTACACGCCAAACCTACCGCTATACCCTCTACGCCTTGCGCAAGTAACAATGGAAACTTTACAGGTAAGTTTATAGGCTCTTTGTTACGCCCATCGTATGAACTTTGCCATTGAGTTGTTTTGGGGTTAAATACTACTTCTAACGCAAATTTAGACAAGCGTGCCTCAATATAACGTGCCGCTGCAGCTCTATCGCCAGTAAATATATTACCCCAGTTACCTTGCATATCCAGCAGTAAATCTTTTTGTCCAATAGCCGTAATAGCATCGCCAATACTGGCATCGCCGTGCGGGTGATACTTCATACAATGCCCTATAACGTTGGCAACTTTATTATATCTACCATCTTCCAATTCGTTAAAACTGTGCATTATACGGCGTTGTACAGGTTTTAATCCGTCGTACAGCGCAGGTACAGCACGCTCCAATATTACGTAACTGGCATAGTCCAAAAACCAGTTTTGGTACATACCGTCTATGTGTATTACTTTGCTTACGCCATTGTTGTTAGTAGGCTCTTGAGTAGTATCGTCTTGCATTATCTTTTTTTTGTATTTGATGCAAAAATGCAAAAAAAAGAGTGCAACCGCAATACGTAATTTATATAGTTTGTTTAGAGCAAGGGAGCATTATTTATTTATAGCAAGGGAGTATGCTCCATTGTTAAAAGAAAAAAATTACTGATACTGTACCAATGGAATATATAACGTTACCAATGTGCCATTTACCACACCATCGGCATCTATTACGTTGGTAGTAATGGCGCTTAGCTTGGTATTGTTTATTTTGTTGAGCAAGGCTAGTCTGTTTTGGGTAATGCGTGTACCTGCCGATTGATGTTTGTTAATACTGTTCTTTTTTAACGATGCCGCCATTTCTCTACCTATGCCATTGTCTTGAATGGTGCATTTAAGTAGGTTTTGCTCGTGTATTTCAAAAGCTATGGTTATTTTACCATCTTTTTTGAGCGGTACTATTCCGTGCAGTATGGCGTTTTCTACATAGGGTTGTATAAGCATGGTGGGTATTTCTATGTTGTTTATGTTTACGCCGTGTTGCACTATTATGGTGTAAAAAAACAGTTCTTCAAAACGTAGTTTTTCCAAATCTAAATACAGTTCTAGTTGTGCTATTTCTTCTTGCAATGCTATTTCGGAACGCTCACTATTGTTAAGAATATTGCGTACCAACTTAGCAAACTTAGATAGGTATTTATTAGCAGCCATAGGATCGTTGCTCAACACAAAATGTTGTATAGAATTAAGTGCATTAAATATAAAATGAGGATTCATTTGCGCACGCAACGCTTTAAGCTCATAGCCCGCCAACAGTGTTTTACGGGCTTCTTTATTACGTATAATAGTAATGCGCCATGCTATTAAAAAATACAAGCCAAAAATAGCTATTAACGCATACGTAAGCAATGCCAATGGGTGCGCATACCACGGGCTTTTTATGGTAAACTTAAATGCAATAGGTGCGTTCCATACATTAGAATTGTTACTGCATTTTACCATTAATTCGTATTTGCCTGGGGGCAACTGTGTGTAGCGTGCAAAGTTGTTGGTACTGGGCATACTCCATTTTTTCTCGTAACCTTTTAGTAAAAACGAATACTTAACGCTTTGTGGATTAGTCAAACAAATACCATCTACATAAGCAGTTATGTTGTTGTAATTATAATCTAGGCGTTGCCCAAGTGTGAGTACTGTATCTTTATCGTTAAGCGAAAATAGCGTAAAATGTAACTTTGCAGCGCGTGTGTTGGGTTGCAAATATTGTTTGTCAAAATATACTAAACCATTAACTGTACCTACCCACAGGTTATTTTTATGATCAATAAGCATACTTTGGCTATTACATTCCGATAGTGTAAAACCTTCGTTGTAGCCATAGTTTTCTATGTGTATTTGTTTGGTTACGTTTAGCTTGCGTACATCTAAATAGCTCAAGCCTTTATTAGAGCCTATGTACAGTTTTTGTTCTTTTTTATCGTATTGTATTTCGTATATTAAGTTGCTCATTAACCCTTGTTGCGTGGTTATTTGCTGTGTTGTTTGTGTGGCTTTGTCTAATATAAATAAGCCCTCTATAGATGCAAAATATAAGTTGTTAAGTTCGTCTTGCGCTACACTAAAATAACTATTACAATGCTTGCTAAACAAACTTGTTTTATTGGTTATTTTTCCATTTTCAATACAATATATGCCTCCATTAAATGCGCATACCCACACTCGTTTTTTGTAATCTTGAAATAAATTATATACCACTGAATTAGCAGGCATAGTATTATGTTCTATCAATTCGTAGTTGCAATATATTTCGTTGCCACTTGCTAAGTACACGGCAGAGTCTTTGGTAAAAGTTATTGCTGTTATTTTTTTATCTTCAAATCCCCCACAGTTTTTTATAGCGTGTAGCTTTTTAGTTACATTATCTATAATGGTTAGTCCTTTATCAGTACCTGCTATTAGCTTGTTTTTTTTGTACGATGCTATACAATTTATATAATTATTGCTTACTCCATCTGCCGTGGTATAGTTGTTAAACGTTCCTTTTCCGTTATAATTATATATACCGCCACCCGATGTACCAAACCATACATCGTTGTTTTCGGTTTGATTTATTCCAAATATAAATGGCACTGATATACCATGTTGCATATTATAATTAACGAACGCACTAGTTTTAAAACGGTAAATTCCGTTGTATGTACCAATCCATTTGTTGCCCTCATAATCGTTTATTATGCAATATATTTTGTTGCTATTAAGGTCGTTGCCAGGGTAATAATAAGTGGCTACATTGTTTATAATTTTCATTAAACCATTTTGCGTAGCCACATACCATTCTTTGTTTTTATCTATATACAAATCATTTATAACACTCTCTCCACCGTTCATACCTAAGGGTGTGTAAGGTGTTAATGTATTGTTTTTAAACAAAAATAATTTTGCACCATTAGTCATTAGTAGCGTATTACTATCCGTACGGGCTATGTGTGTAATGTTTTTTATTGTACTATTAAATGTAAATAAATGCGCATTACAATATTTGTACAATCCCTTGTTAGTGCTTACTAATACAGTATCTCCAGCATAGTTGCATAGAGTTAGTATAGTTTCGTTTTTTAATAGTGTTGTAATTTTAGTAGCATTATTACTTACTAAACCATTACTTGTACCTATTAGCATAACATTGTTTTTAGTACTTAGCATACACTTTACATCGTTGCTAGGTAAGCCTTGCGCAATAGTATAATTCGTAAACGTATTGCCATTATACACGCTTAATCCGTTAGGTGTACCTATGTATATGTGTTGATTTTTATCTTCGGTAATGCAGTTAATGTAATGGTCCACCAATCCGTTAGTGGGAGTGTAGGGTGTAAATGTTTTTCCATTAAATTTATCAATACCCGCATAACCACCACACCACAAATAACCTTTACTGTCTTGATGTAGTGCGTTTATTTGCACTGCCGACAAGCCATGTTCTACATTATAATTTTTAAAAAATAAGGATTGTGCAACAACAGTATTTGTTCCACTTAAAATAAGTAGAACAAAAACAACAACGTGTAAAATAAATTTTAACACCTTATAATTTATGTAAAAATTCAAATAAATTTTCCTTCTTACGACGCGATATTTCTATTTTAGAATCATCGCTCATTATAGCGTAACCGCCGTCTTCCTTAAGTATGCGCACCACATGGTCTATATTAATAAGATGATGATGATGTATGCGAATAAATTTTTCGGGGGGCAATAAATCTTCGTAATGTTTTAAACTATTAGACACGATGTAGCGCTTTCCGTCTTTTAAAAAAAACTTAGTATAACTCGTATCCGCCTCGCAACGTATAATGTCTTCAAGCGCAATAATTTCGTATGCTGTACCTGTGGGCAGGGTTATTTTTTTAATTACCGCATTGTTACGAGCGGCTTCCACAATAGTATCTACACGAGTAGTATTGAGTTTGCTAAGTGTAGTTACTTTTTTTACGGCAGCATCTAACTCTTCTATGTCAATAGGTTTAAGCAAATAATCAATAGCGTTGTACTTAAATGCACGCACAGCAAACGAATCGTAAGCGGTGGTAAACACCAACGAAAAATTTTTAAACTCTATTTTTTCTAACACATCAAACCCAGTACCATCGGGAAGTTCTATGTCCATAAATACCAAATCGGGCTGTAATTCGTTAATGCTTTTTAACGCATCTTTTACATTGTTAGCTACTGCTACTACAGTAATTTCGGGGTTGTTTATCTTTAATAATTTACGAAGTACATCAGCACTCTTAGCTTCGTCTTCAACTATAATTGCATTCATAACTTAATGGGTTTTAACTATTTATTTAAAACTAAAGTTATTTATAATTATGAATAGTACGCCATCTGTTTTATATGTGGTTGCAATGGGTTAATAGCAGGTGAAGTAATGTAACTTTTACCCCTTACGTGCAAACGTTAAATAACTCCGCACAATAACACTAAATGCAACAGGCTTTAATCCTGCGCTAATGTGCTGTGCCGACACATCTGCCAAGTGTCTCCAATGTGCGCATAAATCTGTGTACGCTTGTAATAATGATGATTGCGAAGCATCGTATATATGCCCTGGTTCGGAACTTGCGCCGTTAAGTTCCATTATTTTGATAGTGTTACCTGCGTATAAATCTGGTATAGATTTTACTTTTAAATCAAACCTACCGTAATTAAAACCTGTTATTGGCACACTTATTTTATCAAAAACTTGATTAAGTTCTGGTGTTATTAAATGGTTAGCATTTATAAAACCTGTGCCTCGGCAATGGTTGCCAATAGGCTCAAGTAGCTTAGTTAAGCCATTGGGTAACACCTCGTGTATTTCAGTGCCCATACTTATGCTTAAGCGTGCTATTTGAAATCTAGCACGTGTGCTTTGTTGCATTAATTCTTTAATAGTATTTACTCCGTTACCTGTAACGGTTAAAAATTCTTTTAACGTTACTGATGTTACCATTCCCTTGGTGTCATTTGGTAAACGACTATACAATACTCCTAATTCTATATCATAGGTTATAAATTCTTGTAATATGTATTTTAATGTAGTGTTGTTGTGGTACTGTATAAGTTCAGTTTCATTGTTTATTTTACACACATCATTACCACGCTCGCCTACATCGGGTTTAGCTATTAGGGGATAATTCATATTGTTTTGTTGTATTAATACAATAATAGTTTCAACCGAAAGATTATTTATAGTAATAGCCTTTGGTAAATAATGTGGGTTTATTAATTGCAAAATATCTGATTTACTTTCGCCAAAAAAACCACCAAGTTCAATACCTGGGTTAGCTACCGTAAAATACGTTAATGACCTATGTTTAACTGCTAAATACAACCAATACGGCAGTACTGGCAAGTAAAACAACCACATAGGCCAATATTCGTAATGGATATATTTTAGTATAAAAAGTGGTGTGCGCATTAGCAACTTATTATCTTATTTTTGTACAGTTGTTTGTTGGTAATGTCCTCGTATATAATTTCGGTAAGTTGTTCCATTTTATGAATACAACTTATGCTTACCGTTTTTTTATTACCTCGGTTTATTACCAAATCATTATCGGTAGTACCCACACCACCAAAGTGGTGAAAAAACAATATAGCATCAGTAGTATAGTTATTATTTTTATCTAGCCAAGTGTTAAACCACTGCTTACGTTCGTTAATTATTTGCGGAGTATATAACGTTGCCGACGACCATATATGGGGCAGTGTAGCATCGTGTTGTATTAAATCAACACGCATTTCATTCCATTTTATTTCGTGTAAAATCACCTTATTAGTGTGAGTACAACTGTACACCATAAGTAGCGTAAAAGGTTCTATTCCACTAAAATCATAATCGTTAGCAAAGCGTTGAGGGTCGTTGTATTCAAAAAAATCTAATAGCATTATCCCTCTGCTTTTTTTATAACTATCCTTACGTGTATGCGCTTCGTACCCCCCGTTAAGCAAGCACAGCGTATAACCATTAGGGTCGTGCGCTATCCACGAGCCTTGCGCTTGTTGGTCTTTAGGAAAATAAATAGGTTTAGCCCCCACGGTATATTCCGCAAACGGCAATGCCGATGGGCGTTGCACATCCTCATCTCTGTTAGAGGTAAGGATATATTTATTATTATTTACAGGCAAAAAAGTTACTGTACACATAGCTATTTAGTAGTTATTATTGGCACTGTTTTTAAACGTAATTCGTAATATTTAATTCGTAATTACTATTTACTAACTTGCTTTTTGCGTTTTTAAATACTGTATAGTAGAGTCGGCATAACCAAAATTTTCGGCTGTAGTTATGTAGCTAAAATGTATGGGCAACGCAATACTTATAATAGCTAGGTGATGCACCGTATGCTCTATATTATAAGTAAGTTCACGGTATAATGATGATTCCATAGTTACGTTTTCGTTGCCATATACGGCTACTAACAATACACGTTTGTTGGTGTCAATGTTTTGTAATGTATCTATAATTTCGGTAATAAAATCTAGGGTGTATTTTACGTTGTTTTCCAGCAATAAATTGCGCTTGCGCTCATCGTAATTTATGGTATTGTTGGTACTATCAAACAATACACATTTATAAAACTCTACAATGTGGCGCACGTGCTTACCCACGCTCGAACCCTTTAATGTAGCAAGCGGTAACGTATAATCTTCGTCCTTTATTTGGTATAATACATTACTCAAACATTGCAATTGTGCTATGGCGGCTTGTTGTAACATATTATTTTTTGGCTACGTTAAGTTCAATAGTAATAGTAGGAAAGTCGTTGAGCGAAAAATGAGATTTACCTACGCCATAATCTAGTCTGTTTATATTAAATTCGCCTTTAAAAACACCTGTATTTCCAGTGCTTTTAAACGTAAATGGCACTACTATATCTTTAGTTTTATCTTTTAAAGTAAGTTTAAAAAAACCTTTGTAGGTACCATCTTTTTCTTTGGTAAATAACACGGCTTTCATACTTATTTTGGGGTATTTGGCTACATCAAAATACTCGGGTTTGCGCAAATGCTCATCGCGCATATTACTTTTTGTATTTACTGTTTTGGTATCAACAGTTACATCTATGTTATTACCTGTTGTTTTGGTTTCGTCAAATTTTACAATGCCAGTTGTTGCACCAAAGTTTCCTTCAACAATAATTCCTAAGTTTTTTATTTTAAATTTTACGCTTGATTTTGTTATGTTCCACTCTGTATTTTGCGCTTGTGTACTTAGTGCAAGTACTGCTACGAGTACTGTTGTTATTAGGTTTTTCATTGTTATAATTATTTAAATGGTGTAAATGATATTGCTAACATTGGCATTAACGACTTGTTACGAAAACGATTATTATCTAAACGCAATTTGTTAGCCGTTGTATATTCGGTAAACATAAATGATGCCCCAGCTCTTAGTGCAATTTTATTACTCAACCAATAGCGTGCGTACAGTTCGGAGTTAAGGCTACCTAAGTCGTTGTCGCTTACTAATAGTGCGTTAAACGTAGTAGGTTTAGCACTTTGTGTACTACTAGGGTAATTGTCTTGTGCCTTATAGTTTCCGTTGGTATTTGCTCCAAACGTAAACCCAACAGCATCAATATTAAACCCAATTTCAAACTTAGGAGTAAACGCATATTGTAAATTAATATTTGCATTTAGCATATTGTTTTGAGAACTGGCTACATACAACGTGTCTATGTTTTTAACAATAGTTTCGGTAAACATGGCTTGAGGGCCTTGCGTACCCGATGTTAGCTTAGCAGGTGCAGTAGTGTAGGTTAAATTTTCACCTATTTGTGATGTAAAACGTACACCATAACCTATGGTAAACTTTTTGTTTTTAGTAACAGCATGGTTGTGTACCCACGAAATAGCTACTGCCGATTGCGCACCGTTTGACGCCAAGGCTAAATCAAAATTATTGTTGTACTTATAGCGGTTGGTTTCCGTAGTAGTTTCTTGTGCGATAACGTTTAAGCTTAGTAACACAGAAGTACACAGTAGCGAAGTTGTTTTTTTCATAATAATAGCTAATTAATTATTGTTAATTTTTTAGTTATTTGGGTTGCATCGTTTGCTATTGTTACAAAATACAATCCATTGGCTAAATTTACATTAGTATTTACTACTGCGGTGTTTTTGTTTACCACCTCGTTATACACTATTTCTCCCAGTTCGTTAGTAATAGTTATTGTATTAATAAACGTAGCATTATGAAGCGTTATAGCTACCGTATTGCTTGCTGGGTTAGGATATAGT
The DNA here is from genome assembly GCA_040080595.1 of Bacteroidia bacterium. Classification (GTDB taxonomy): domain Bacteria; phylum Bacteroidota; class Bacteroidia; order UBA4408; family UBA4408; genus JACMRI01. Next base: position 11,129 of record JBEBIC010000067.1, read on the forward strand.
GTGGCGTTAGTTAGTTCGGCAGTAGTATTTTTTAATGCGGTGGTAGTAGCTGGTATTTCAAATAGTTGTGCTTCTTGCACCTCTTTAGTAGTGGTGTTTTGTACAAATGCCACTACACGCAGTTGTGCGTTGTTTTTAATACGAGATAATGTCCAATTTAAATTAATACTATCCATACCGTTTGCGGTTGTATTTACTAATACTGTACCACTTGCCGTAGGAAACATTTTACGCATTACATACGGATAGTGGGTTTCGCTATTATTACCAGGCGATGCAGCATAACTACTTTTAAGCACATCTTTTTCTATAACCACTATGTGTGCTACTAAGTTAGCCGTACTTGTGCTTAACGCTTTAAATTTAAATACACCTGATAGTTGATTGCCTACTAACGTAAGTGTAGGGTTAGTAATTTCGTAAGTAGGTGCTACCACTTTACGTGTGTTAATTTTTGTAGCAATGGTAGGAGTTAATGCACTGGTAGTATTATCAAAATAATTGCCATCAACCATAGAGTGTGGCACGCCTCCTATGTTATAAAAATTTAAACGAGCGTTAGCATCAACAGGGTTATCGTAGTGCATAGAGTCGTTGTAAGGGTAAGGCGCATGATACGCTATACCCACAACATCAGCAGGATTATTGTTTAAATAATTATATACCGTAGGGGTATAAGCTGCGCACGAGCCACAACCCGAATTAGTAAATTGTTCAATAAGTACTACTCTGTTTTGCGCTATAACGCTAGTGCTTAATGCAAGAGTTAATGCAGATGTTAAAATTATTGCTTTCATAATTGTGTTTTTTATTTTTGTTTAAACAAATAAACAACTATTACAATTAGAGTAGTGTCGTGCGTGCGACAGTAAGTGTTAATTAGGGATTAAAAAAAAACATAAAACTAACTATGATATGAGAAGAATACGCCCCAGTTTTGACGGTTATTTCTCATTAAGTTGCTTTTTCAACTCTTGAGTAAGCAATTTTATAAATGCTTCTTTGTTTTTTTTAGCTTCCTTAATTGTTGCTTTTAAATTAGCGGGTACATCATAATGTTTATCTGCCCAAATATAAATTTCTATAATTATAGGTAATAAGTCAATCCCTTTTTGCGTAAGCCTATATAGGTTTTTGGCTTTACTATCGGGGTGTTCTAGCTTTTCAATAATATTATTTTCTTCAAGTCCTTTTAGTCTTGATGCTAATATATTGGTAGCAATAC
>JBEBIC010000320.1:0-2849 GCA_040080595.1 Bacteroidia bacterium
CCATTTTGTTTTTTATTTAACAGGTACTACGTATTTGCTATTCACGCCTCGGTGGCTGAGGTTCTCGAAGCCCTAGTACGATATGGGCTTCGACTCCGTTCAGCCACCAAGGCGTGAATATATTTAGCAATTATTTTATTGAAATAAATAAAAATTAACTTTTCTTTAAATTAGTAAAATGCTTGTAGAACAATGGAATAGTTTCTATGCCTTTGTAGTAGTTTACTAAGCCGTAGTGTTCGTTAGGGCTGTGTAGTGCGTCGCTATCTAAACCAAAGCCCATAAGAATACTATCTAACTTCAACGTGCTTTTAAATAAAGCTACAATAGGTATAGAGCCTCCGCCACGTGTAGGGATAGGTTTTTTGCCATAGGTTTCGGTCATGGCTAATTCGGCTGCTTTGTAAGCTATACTTGTAGTAGGTATAACCACAGGTTCGCCACCGTGGTGTGGTGTTACTTTTACCTTAACTGATGCAGGTGCTAGTGCCATAAAATGATCAGTAAATAATTTAGTAACGGTATCCGAATTTTGATTTGGTACTAAGCGCATACTTATTTTAGCATACGCTTTGCTTGGCAATACTGTTTTAGCACCTTCGCCAGTGTATCCGCCCCATATACCATTTACATCAAGCGTTGGGCGTATGCCTGTGCGCTCTATGGTTGTGTAGCCTTTTTCGCCTTGTATAGTTGCTATGTCTAAGTCTTTTTCATACACCGTTACATCAAACGGAGCTTTGTTTAGTTCTATGCGCTCTTCGGCAGATAGTTCTACTACATCATCATAAAAACCTTTTATGGTTACGTGTCCGTTATCATCGTGCAATGATGCTATCATTTTGCTTAATACATTAGCTGGGTTAGCTACAGCGCCGCCATATACACCACTATGCAAATCGCGATTAGGGCCTGTAACTTCTACTTCCATATACGCTAATCCACGCAAGCCACAATCAATACTTGGTGTATCGTTAGCTATTATTGACGTATCCGATATTAATATTACATCGCCCTTGTAACGCTCTTTGTTGTCTTCCAAAAATTTACCTAAGTTAGCACTACCTACTTCCTCTTCGCCCTCAATCATAAACTTAACGTTGCAGGGTAAAGTATTGGTTTGCATCATTACTTCAAATGCTTTTACGTGCATATACATTTGCCCTTTATCATCGCAAGAACCACGTGCAAATATTGCTCCTTCGGGGTGTATTTCGGTTGTTTTAATAGTAGGTTCAAATGGAGGTGTATGCCATAAATCAATAGGGTCGGCAGGTTGCACATCATAGTGTCCGTACACAATAACTGTAGGTAATGCTGCATCAATAATTTTATCAGCATACACAATAGGGTAACCTCCCGTAGGCATTATTTCTACATTATCGGCACCTGCTTTGCGTAAACTATCGGCAACCATATCGGCAGTGCGCAATACATCGTCTTTATACTTTACATCGGCACTTACACTTGGCAAACGCAATAGCGCAAATAATTCGTCTAAGAAACGTTGTTTGTTTGTGTCTAAATATTCTTTTTGAGTACTCATTAGTTGTGGGTTTTAAAGTGAATTAATTTTGTGCAAATATAGGGTTAAATACAATTAGTTGGCAGTGGTAGTTTGCGAGCAATAAAAATAAAAAAGAGGGCATTTTTTAATTATTTTTTTGAGATATTCGCTCTCATCTATTTTACCAACCATTAACTCCATTTAGTATGAAATTTATAGCCCTAATCCTACTTACACTTAGTACTTATACTGTTGCAAACGCACAGCAACATCACAAAAAAAAGAAAAAGAAAACTGCTAAGACACACGTAGTAAAAAAAGCGGTAGTACAACAACCGCTAACCGCAAGCGATAAAGCACACTTGAGTAATGGTTTTTTTAAAGCTACTGTGGTAGATAAACGTGGATTTGATGGATGTAAATTCCTATTAAAACTAGAAGACCACAGCACTCTTGAGCCTATTGGGCTAGACGAAAAGTTTTTAGTAGCAGGAAAAAAAATATGGATAAAATTTGCAATAGCAAAAAACACCATGAGCGTATGTATGAGCGGAACACCCGTAAATATAAGCGTTGCTGAGGAGGTGGAGTAAGGTTATTTAAAATATGTAAGTGCTACAACATAAGTATAAATAGTATTCTGCATCCATAGGGTTTGTTTATTAGTGCTTTTAAAAGAAATATGGTTATTATTTATCAGAATAATGACCTACTGCCGAAATAACAAAAACGGTTACAATATCCAACTCAACTTTATAAATCAATCTATCTTTTTGATTAATTTTTCTTGACCAAAAGCCTGTAAGTTGGTACTTCAATGGCTCAGGATTACCAGTACCTTCAAATGGAGTTTCTGACAACTCTTGTAAAATTTTCTCAATTCTTTTTATACTCGCTTGGTTACCCGATTTTAAGTGTTTACTTAAGTGGAGTTTTGCCAAGTCTTCTACTTCAATCCTAAACTTCCCCATAGGTCTTTTGGATTTACAGTAGTATATTTTCCATTTTTATGTGCATTCAAAACCATTTCAACAAACTCAGGGTTATATGGAGCATCTATATTTGTTTTTTTAAAATTAGTCTCAACAACCTCAACACCATTGTTTTCGGTGGTAAAAAAATTTAGCACCGAAAGTAATGTTTTACCTGCCTTAGTGCGCTCGTTTATTTTAAGAGTTATTGTTGTCATAATGGTTTATTTTATAATGTAAAAGTAAGAAAAAATAAAGAACAATAATCCCACCTACTTTTAATGAAACAATATTATTGCGTAGTTACAAACTAAGCGAAGATGAGGTCTTCGTTTCTATTACTTTTAAAGCGTAATTTATGTGACAGATAA
>JBEBIC010000068.1:0-12326 GCA_040080595.1 Bacteroidia bacterium
ACTTCGCTCAGCCACCGAGACGTGAATAAAAGGAGTACAATAACTATAATTTAAACGTGAAATAATTATACAACTTTATTTTTATAAAAGCGTAACTTAACTATTCAAATTTTACATATATCTTACATCTCACTACTAAAATCTAAAGAATGAAAAAATACATCTTACTATTCATAACCGCTGCCAGTTTTGCATTAATAAAAATAGCCATGCTATTGCAAATAAACAACGACGCATTATACATAGCACTGCGCTGGATAGGCGTAGCAAGCATTGTAGCGCATGCGTTTAAATCCAAAAACCTTACGTGGTGGATATTTGCAGCACTAATAGGCGGTGCAGTGTTTGGTTTTGATTTTAAAGATATAGCCATACATCTAAAAGTATTGAGCGATATTTTTCTTAAACTCATTAAATGTATAATAGCACCCTTGCTTATATCTACACTGGTGGTGGGTATTGCAGGGCATTCGGACATAAAGCAAGTGGGTCGTATGGGTTTAAAAGCAATAATTTATTTTGAAGTCGTAACCACATTTGCACTCATTATAGGTTTAGTAGCTATTAATGTAAGCAAGGCAGGCGTAGGATTAAAAGCTATGAACATAGCACAAAGCGAAATACCCAAAGTAGCCAAGCAAAGCGTAACCGATATTATACTACATATATTTCCCGAAAACATAGCAAAATCGGTAGCTGAAGGACAAATATTACAAATAGTAGTATTTGCAGTATTGTTAGGTATAGGCTTAGCAATGCTCAATGAAGAAAAGAAAAAACCATTGCTTAATTTTATGGAAAGCGTATCCGAAGCTATGTTTAAATTTACCAACGTAGTTATGTACGCTGCGCCAATAGGCGTGTTTGGCGCAATAGCATTTACTATATCCAAAATGGGTATAGGCGTTATGGGTAACTTACTACAGTTGTTAGGCACGCTGTACGTGGCTTTGGTGGCATTAATACTATTAGTATTTATACCTATATTGTTGTTATTAAAAATACGAGTGTTAGATTTTTGGAATGCCATACGCGAACCATTTAGCATAGCATTTGCCACCGCAAGCAGCGAAGCCGCACTACCACTAGCCATGGAGCGTATGGTAGAGTTTGGGGTATCGCGCAAGGTAGTATCGTTTGTGTTGCCTACAGGTTATAGTTTTAATTTAGATGGTACAACATTGTACCTTTCCTTAGCATCAGTATTTGTAGCGCAAGCCGCAGGTATAGATTTAAGCATAGGGCAACAACTACTTATAGTATTTACCTTAATGCTTACCAGCAAAGGTGTAGCGGGCGTTCCACGTGCATCGTTGGTTATATTGTTGGGTACTATGGCATCGTTTAACTTACCCGAATGGCCTGTATATATTATTGTAGGAATAGATACCCTTATGGATATGGCACGTACTGCGGTAAACGTTACAGGCAATTGCCTAGCATCGGTAGTGGTAGCCAAGTGGGAAGGCGAGTTTAAAAAAGAGGGCGAGGTGTTGAGTTAAAAAGTAGGTTTAGGTAATCTCCATTTACTAACATATAAAAAAAACATAGATAATGAAACAAATACTATTCGTTTTATTCATATTTTGCAATTCAGTTAAGGGGCAAGAAAATATTTTTTTAGCACCTGATAAAATCCCAAATTGCGAAACAATGAAAGATGGGAAATTTAAAAGCGCTAATTATGCGCTAAGTGATTATTATATGATTGTAGCAAATGGGATACAAACAGAATATATTTCGGAAGGAAAATATTATGTAAAATCTAAAATGGAATTTATAAATACTTGCGAATACAAAACAACAATTGTCGAAATTACAATTCCAGATTACGATAAGAAAGTTGGTGAGTTTTTAACAACTAAAATTTTAGAAACCGAATGTGAATATATAAAAGTGAGAAGTAGAATGTATGATAAAGATTATGAATTTGTTTTAGAAAAAATGTATTAACCATTAACCTAGTCAATTAATTATTTCCACATCAAACTATAATTTGCTACTTTTCGGGCATTATAGCATTACACTTAAATTACTCTTTATTTTGTTAGTTACTCCCTCCACTACATCTACCACTTACACGTACAAAAGCATTTGGAACATCGCTTGGCCACTTATGCTAAGTGGTGCAGGACAAACCATTAATAGTGTAATGGACACCGCGTTTATGGGGCGTATAGGCGAGGTAGAAATAGGCGCAAGTGCAATAGGCTCTATGTATTTTTTTACTATTACGATGGCGGTAATGGGGTTTTGCACAGGCTTACAAATACTAATAGCACGTGCGCACGGAGAAAATAATTATACTCAAATAGGCGCTATTACTAGCTTTGGGCTACTTACCTTACTACTTGCGGGCATTGCATGCTTTGGTGCAAATATTATTTTTGGCAAATACTTACTACGTTTTATAGTACAAAGCGACAATGTTTATGAAGCCGTACAACAGTTTTTTAATTATCGTGTGTATGGTTACTTTACCCTGTTTTTATTATTAGGCTTTAGGGCATTTTTTTTAGGTATAGGTAATACACGCATTATAGGTATAGTTACAGGCATAAGTGCCTTGCTCAATTTTGTGTTTAACTATGTATTTGTGTTTGGTAAATTTGGTTTTGCGCCTATGGGTATAGCAGGTTCGGGCTTGGCTACTACATTGGCCGAATTAATAGCAGTGGCTATAATTGTGGTGTATAGTTTTAATAACAACGAGTTTCGTACACGGTTTAATTTATTTACTACCACATTGCCTACTAAAGAAGTAATGTGGCAAACCACACTTACGGCTATGCCACTTATGTTGCAGTTTTTTATAAGTATGTTTTCGTGGTTTTTATTTTTTATAATTATAGAGCAAACAGGCGAGCATAACCTAGCCATAGCCAACGTTACACGCAGTGTGTATATGGTAACTATGGTAGCATTAATAGCTATGGGAAGTGTTACCAGTACTATTGTAAGTAACTTAATAGGGCAAAACAAACGTGATGAAATACTACCTACACTACAAAAAATAGTGGGTTTAAGTTTGTTATGTTCCGTAGTTATATGTACTGTGGTAGTGGTGTTTTTACCTCAATTATTATCCTTGTTTAGTACTAGTCAAGCATTGCTTAATGACACCTACAATAGCATATATATTATACTTATAGCCACCTTGTTTTTTGCAGTAGCGTTTGTATATATGTCGGCGGTATCGGGTACGGGCGATACTAAAGCAAGTTTGGTTATAGAAATATTTACCTTAGTTGTTTATCTTTCGTTTACTTACGTATTAGCTATTTATTTGCGCCAACCGCTTGAGGTGGTATGGTGCAACGAGTTTGTATATTTTATACTAATGGGCGCAGTAAGCTATTGGTATTTGCTACGAAAACTCAAAACAAAATTATTAACCGTATAGTTAGTTTTATTTTTAGCAATAAAAAATATGCAACCCATACACGCTATACTAAAACAATATTTTGGCTACGACACCTTTAGGTCGTTGCAGGAAGATATTATTAATAATGTATTGCAAGGTAATGATACCTTAGCTTTGCTACCTACAGGTGGTGGAAAATCTATGTGTTACCAAATACCTGCATTGGCAATGGAGGGAGTGTGTATAGTAGTATCTCCATTGGTTGCGTTAATGAAAGACCAAACCGACCAATTGGTTAAAATGGGTATAAAAGCTGTAAGTATAACTAGCCAACTAAGTTACCGAGAAATAGACATAGCCTTAGATAATTGTATATTTGGCGATGTTAAATTTTTGTTTGTATCGCCCGAACGGTTAAGTAGCGAAATATTTACCATACGGTTAGCTAATATGAATGTGTGTTTATTTGCAATAGACGAAGCACATTGCATTTCGCAGTGGGGATATGATTTTAGACCAGCGTATATAGACATAGCTTTAATACGAGAAATACACCCAAAAGTACCCGTACTTGCACTTACAGCAACAGCTACCGAAGATGTAATTATTGATATACAACAAAAATTAAAGTTTAAAAAAGAAAACGTATTACGCAAAAGCTTTAATCGCAACAACCTTATTTATTACACCATTGAAACCGAAGATAAATTTAACCGATTGGTTAATGTGTGTAAAAAAACGCAAGGAAGTGGTTTAATATATGTACGAAACCGCAAGGCCACACAACAACTTGCCGAAGAACTTAAACGCCAAGGCATAAGCGCAGGCTATTACCACGCTGGGCTTACCCCGCAGGATAGAGCCAATATGCAAGACCTTTGGCTACACAACAAAATACGATTAATGGTGTGTACCAATGCCTTTGGTATGGGTATAAACAAGCCCGATGTACGCTGGGTGGTGCATTACGACTTGCCTGCAACGTTAGAAGCCTACTTTCAGGAAGCGGGACGTGCAGGGCGAGACGAGCAACCCGCCTACGCATTTACCTTGTTTAACAACACTGATGTATTGCGCCTGCGCGAATTTTACTTGATGAGTTACCCCAGTTTAATTGATATTAGGAGGGTGTATCAAGCCTTGGGGAGTTATTGCAAAATAGCTATTGAGGGAGGAGAAAACACTAGCCACGAATTTAATATAATGGAACTGTGCAACACCTTTAATCTTAACCCTGCTATGGTGTATGCGGCTATTCGTTTTTTGGAGCGTGATAAATACATTGCCTTTAACGATGCCTATTTTAAGCCCGCACGTGTACATATTAATTATAGTAAAACTACGTTATACGATTTTCAAATACGTAACAAAGAGTACGATTATATTATAAAAGGCTTGCTACGAAACTATTCGGGCATATTAAGCGAGTACGTAATTATAAACGAACAGCTTATGGCACGTAAGCTAAACCTACGTATAGACCAAATAACCAAACCCCTTACCGATATGCACAACATGGGCGTGCTAGATTATGTACCCAGTAGCAATACCAGTTCGGTAACGTATCTTACGCCTCGCTATCAAAGTAAAGATGTAACTATTAGTTACGAAAATTATGAGTTACGAAAATTAAACGAAGGCAAAAAAATACAAACTGTTATAGATTATGTAAGTAATAACACCGTGTGCCGCAATATACAACTCATAAGTTATTTAGGAGAAACCCTTACTACCAATTGCGAAAAATGCGATGTGTGTCTTACTCAAAAACGAGAAAGCAAACTAGCCTTATCTCAAAAAATAACCGCACTTTTAAGTAACGAAACCATGACGTATAGCATAAGTACATTGTGTAACGAATTTTCGCCACACCTACATACACAAGTAGTACAACTTATAAACCAAGCCATAGACGACAAAAAAATTACGCTTGAATTTGATACTTTAAAATTATGTGGTAACGATTAACGTTGTTTGCTATAACTTAAGATGATACTAAATAACTAAAGAATAATGACGAAAATCTTAACATATTGTTTTGACAAGTGGTGGCGACCAGTTCTTGTTTTCGGGCTGACAGCTTTGATAATGGTTTTATGTGAATTGACAAATAAACCCAACTTTCAAGACTATTCTTTTCTGTTATTTGCACTCGGGTTTTTAGGACTAATTATTTCCACTGTATATCAATTTATCAAAAAACGTTGGCGTTTTGCAATCTTGACGATAACAATTGTTGCTATTTCATTAGTTGCCTTTTTCTTATACTCAATAGCATTATTTTGGAAAGACCAATCAATGCCTGATAGATACGCAGACAATTTAAAAATCCCGAAAAATATAAAACTTTGCGAACCTCTTGAAGAAACCCAACCAACCGACATAGCAGATATTGACTTTTACATTTACAACTCACATCAACCTGGACTTTATCAATATTACTTTTGGGCTAAGCGTTTGGATAAGGGTAAAATTTATTTAAAGGCTTTTGAGGTAACGAAAAATGCCCCTCTTTCTGTTGACAGACTTAAAGAAAGCTCAACAATTTCTATTTACAATCCAACCGACAGCTTGGTTATGTTCCAAATGGACAAAGGAAATTCACAATATGGCAGACCATTTACTATTTACGAAGGAGACTGGGGAAAACCTTATGCAGCAAGATTTGAACTTTGGTTTATTCCTGACAGTGAAGATAAAGAAAGAAAACTAATTGAAAAAAACTATAAAATAGAAGGATGGCAACGCTGACAAAGGAGATAATTACAACGTATAACACAGTTTTGGTAAAAGTGAACTTTTAAGTTAATTTTAAACTTTAAAAATTCATTGTACTTTCATACAAAAAAATGTGCCTTTCTATCCCCCTCTATTACATTAACTAAAAACTAATGTTACTTTTAGGCAACCAAAAAAACAACCTACAATTCATTAATAAATAACAACTCAACAACTATGTTTCAAAATTTTAACTTTAAATTACTAGTACCGCATTTAATAGCAATAGGTGTATTCTTGCTTATTACGTTTACGTATTTGTCGCCAATGCTCAAGGGAAAAGAAATTCGTCAAAGCGATATGCTCAACACCAAAGGTATGGCTGAAGAAATAAAAACGTATAACGAAACGCACCCTGAAGCACCATCGTTGTGGGGAAATAGTATGTTTGGAGGTATGCCCACGTACCAAACTGTATTACCCAAAAGTAATAGCAACATAGCACAACATTTGTTTAGAGCAGTTACCTTAGGTTTGCCTAACCCCGCAAGCCTTGTGTTTGCGCTACTTATAGGCTTTTATATATTGTTAAGTGTATTAAAAGTAAACCGTTGGTTAAGTATTGTGGGTGCTATTGCATTTGCATTTTCTACTTACTTTTTTACTATTATAGAAGTTGGGCATATTACCAAAACTATGGCCATTGCCTTTATGGCACCTACATTTGCTGGCGTTTGGCTATTATTTAACCGTCGCTTAGCATTAGGATTTGTAGTATTTACTATCTTTTTAGCATTAGAAGTATATTCTAATCACTACCAAATTACGTACTACTTTGTATTGTTTACTTTAATTTATGGTGCTATAGAGGGAATTAAATTCATTAAAAATAAAGAGTTTGTATATTTATCCAAAGCCTTTGGCTTGGTGTGTATAGCATCAATACTAGCCTTAGGTGTAAGTTCACGCAACATACTTATTACAGCATCGCACACACCTTATACCACACGTGGTGCTTCCGATTTAGTAAGTACATCTGCCAATACGACTACAGGGTTAGATAAAGATTATGCAACACAATGGAGCTATGGCAAGGCCGAAACTATGTCGTTGCTTATCCCATCATTTAAAGGATATTCATCAACAATGGCTACTGGCGAAAGCAAATCGGCATTGGAAGATGTAAACCCGCAATACAAAGAGAACATAGCTCAACAACCCCAATACTGGGGCGACCAGCCATTTACCACCGCAACATATGCAGGTGCTATAGTAGTGTTTTTGTTTGTGTTGGGTGTATTTATTGTTGATGGTGCTGTAAAATGGGCAGCAGTAGTAGGTACTATTTTGTTTATGATGTTGGCTTGGGGTAAAAACTACATGGGTTTAACCAGTTTTATGTTAGATTATTTCCCTGGTTACAATAAGTTTAGAGCAGTATCAACGTGCTTAATAATGGTAGAATTTACCCTACCATTAATAGGAATATTAGCATTAGATAAATTATTGAAAACGACCGATTTCTTTAAAACAAAATTGAGCATACCGCTTGTAAACAAAGAGTTTACAATGGATAAAGTGTTTTACACCGCATTTGCACTTACAGGTGGTTTATCATTATTGTTTTATTTTATGCCTACGCTTACTGAGTTTTTTGCTGAGGGCGAATACGATAAACTAATGGCACAAATAGCACAAAGCAATGGCAAACAATTAGCCGAAGATTTTTTACGCAACATTGAAATAGCACGTATATCCTTGTTTAAGGCTGATGCCTTGCGTAGTTTCTTATTTATAGCAGTAGCCGCAGGCGTCTTGTTATTGTACGTAAAACAAATTATAAAAAGTCAAATGGTAATTGCTTTAGCTATTGGTTTGTTAATATTAATAGATATGTGGCCAATAGACAAACGCTCGCTAAACGACAAACTGTTTGTATCTAAAGCAGCTAACAGAGTAGCGTTTGAACAACAACCTGCCAACACATTTATACTTAAAGATACTGACCCAAATTTTAGAGTGTTAAACGTAGGTGTAAGTACATTTAACGACGCAAGTACATCGTACTATCATAAGTCTATAGGAGGCTACCATGGTGCTAAATTAAAGCGTTACCAAGAGTTGATAGATACACGCCTAGGCGATAACATACAAGGCTTAATAAAAGTATTGCAAGGTAGCACTACCGATAGCGCTATAAAAAATGCGTTTGCCCAACAACAAATATTAAATATGCTTAACATGAAATATTTAATATACAACACACAAGCTGAACCGCTTACTAACCCAAGCGCTTACGGCAATGCGTGGTTTGTGAGCGATATTAAAGAAGTGTCTAACGCCAACGAAGCATTGGACGCTATGAAAACATTTAACGCTAAAGAAACGGCTATAATAGAAACTAAATATGTTAAAAATTTAGGCACTATAGAAACAAGTGCAGTAGCTCCAACTGATGTTATAACCTTAACTAATTATGCGCCTAACAATTTAAAATACGAAAGCAATAGCACTGCTAAACATTTTGCAGTGTTCTCCGAAATATATTATAAAGAAGGTTGGAATGCCTACGTGGACAACCAACTTACGCCACACACATCTGTAAACTATGTGTTGCGTGGTATGCAATTACCTGCGGGAAAACATACCGTAGAATTTAAGTTTGAACCCAAAGTACACGACCTTGGTGTAAACATAGCAGGCGTAAGCTCCATATTATTTGTTATAGCTATAGGCGCAGGTTTGTTTTTTAATAATAAAAAAGAAGAGGTTTAGTTGAAGTAAACATTACATTATAATCAACTAAAGTGTCTCATGAAAAAAGCAATATCTATATTAAGTTTGCTGTTTGCAGTATTGCAAATAGTGTGCGCACAAAGGGTTATAAAGCAAGAATTAAATGGAAATTGGCAAGGTATTTTAAAACAAGCCGAAAGCGAAAAAATCAATAATTACGCCTATTGGATGCAATTAACCGTAAAGGGCGACTCCGTTTTTGGGATAGCACGTACTGAAGCTGCTAACACACCTTATTATGCTATTATTGAAATAAAAGGGAAAGTCATAGCTAACAAAATACAATTTGTACAGCGTAAAATTATTAATGCTAATACTCGCCCAACAGCTAATTGGTGTTTAATAAACGGTGAATTATTGTACGATAGTAAAAACAATTCGTTAGCAGGTAATTGGAGTTCTACTACGGTTAATTGTACATCAGGAGGAATGCTTTTGTATAAAGTGCCCAAGGAAATTAATGTAGATAAAACTATAGCTAATAATTATGTTAAAATGAATGAGTTAGAAAGCCGACTTCAAAAAGAAGAAGCGGTTGATGGCTATAAAATAATTCTATCAAAATTGACTTTCGGGAAAAATAGTAGTGCTATTAATACTGATGCAATGACCGAAATTAACAGCATGTATGCACTTCTTAGCCAGCATACTATGATTAGCATAACAATACAAGGACATACCGACAATACAGGTGATGATGATTTGAATATGAAACTATCTTACCTCAGAGCTAAAGAAGTATATACTACATTACTACGTAAAGGAATAGATAAGAACAGAATATTTTATGAGGGTTATGGTAAATCGCGCCCCATAACATCTAACGATACTGAAGTAGGAAAACTTAATAACCGAAGAGTAGAAATTGAAATTAAACTATTAAAATAATATATCTAAACACTAAATAAAATAAGAATGAAAAACATATCAGTAATAGGCTGTGGGCAAATGGGAAATGGCATTGCACACGTATTTGCACAAAACGGATTTAAGGTAACAATGGTAGATTTATCGCAAGAAAATTTGCAAAAAGCAATGGCTACTATTACCAAAAATTTGGATAGAATGGTAGCAAAAGCAAGTCTAACCGAAGAACAAAAAGCAACAACGTTAAGCAACATAAGTACGCAAACCGATTTAAAATTAGGCGTGCAACAGGCAGATTTGGTAGTAGAAGCAGCTACCGAAAACGTAAAAATAAAATTAGAATTGTTTAAACAATTAGATGAGTTTGCACCCGCTACGGCAATACTAGCAAGCAACACCTCATCAATATCTATTACACAAATAGCGGCAGCAACCAACCGCCCAAGCCAAGTGATAGGTATGCACTTTATGAATCCTGTGCCTGTAATGAAATTAGTAGAAATTATAAAAGGTTACAATACCTCGGCAGAGGTGTTAGCTACTATAATAGCTACATCAAAATTATTAGGAAAAACTCCTACCGAAGTAAACGATTACCCAGGCTTTGTAAGCAACCGCATACTTATGCCTATGATTAACGAAGCTATTATAACCCTATGGGAAGGCGTAGCAGGCGTAACCGAAATAGATAATGTAATGAAACTAGGTATGGCGCACCCTATGGGACCTTTGCAACTGGCCGATTTTATAGGCTTGGATACGTGCCTAAGTATAATGAATGTGCTATACGATGGTTTTAAAAATCCTAAATATGCACCCTGCCCATTGTTGGTAAATATGGTTATGGCAAAAAAACTAGGTGTAAAATCGGGCGAAGGTTTTTATGTACACACCGCTGGTAGTAAGGATTTGGTGGTAAGTAGTCAATTTAAGTAATAAGTAATCAATAACTTTATAACTGCGGTTATTTATCGCAAAATTAAACTCTTAAAAAAAGTGTATCAATATAATAGTTGATACACTTTTTTGTTTTATATTTAAGTAACTATTCAACCATGTTTTACGATATAGAATTTGAAAATTATTTGCGGTTCGAAAAGCGATTTTCGGCACACACCACTACTGCCTATATGACCGATTTGGCGCAGTATCAAACCTATGTAACCAACAATGTGCACTGCAATACCATTAACGATATTACAAGCAAACACATACGTACTTGGATAAGTTTTTTGGCGCAAGACGAAAACAAAGCCAACACCATTAACCGCAAAATATCAACACTAAAAACCTATTATAAATTTTTGATGCGGCATGGTTCAGTTACTATTAACCCTATGTTAAAAATAGTAGCGCCTAAGCAACACAAGCGTTTACCGCAGTTTGTAGAGGAATCGCGTATGGAAAGTTTGTATCAGTATTTTGAAACCAACTACGATTTAAACAACCCAAAAGAATTTACGCACTACCTAAGTTTTAACTTATTTTACTACACTGGCGCACGCTTGAGCGAAATTATTAATTTGAATACTACTGATGTAGATATATTTAATATGCAAATAAAAGTAATGGGCAAGCGTAGCAAAGAGCGCATTATACCCATAACACAAGACCTTACTACGCTACTAAAAAAACAATTGCAGCAACGTGCTAGTGTACCTTACACTCAATTGCTCATTGACGAAAAAAACAAGCCATTTACTCCCGCCAAAATGGGCAAGGTTATAAAACAAATGCTGTCGCTATTGCCCACCACCGACCGTAAAAGCCCACACGTATTGCGCCATACCTTTGCTACACACCTACTTAACCAAGGCGCCGACATAAATGCAATAAAAGAAATGATGGGGCACGCCAACTTATCGGCAACGCAAATTTATACGCATAATTCTATTGATAAATTAAAAAAAACATATAACTTGGCTCATCCAAAGGCGTAAATAAACCCGTTGGAAATAACTATTAAAAAACGCACAATTAACCCTTATTTAATTTCACTTTTAAAAACAAAGAAATCATGAAAATTAACATTGAATCGGTACACTTTACAGCAGACCAAAAATTAATTGCTTACGTAAACGAAAAAGTAGAAAAACTAATGACCTACTTTGACCAAATAAACGGCGCAGAAGTAACCTTAAAATTAGACAAAGCAAGCGACAGCGAAAACAAAGTTACCGAAATAAAATTATTGGTAAAAGGACACGATATGTTTGCTAAACGCAGTGCTAAATCGTTTGAAGAATCGTGCGAAGAAGTATGCGATGCGCTTAAAACACAAATAATAAAACACAAAGAAAAAACACAAGCGAAACACACTTCGGTAGAAGAATAATTAACACACTAATTTTATAACACAACCCCTGCAAATGTACTATTTGCAGGGGTTGTGTTTGTTAAGGAATGTAGTGTAAAAACTTCCAAACGAACAAGAGGGTGCGCTTCCTTAGATCAAAAAAACAAGATGTTATAGCGTTTGTATGTATGCTTTAGTCCAATTTTTACGTAGTGTTTTACCCGTTTTAATTCACGCCACGGTGGCTGAGCGAAGTCGAAGCCCATATACGCCTAGGACTTCGAC
>JBEBIC010000321.1:0-2842 GCA_040080595.1 Bacteroidia bacterium
TAACTGATGTGTTTGGTGCATACAAAGGCGGTGAGGCCTAATATGCTTGGCTTTGAAGAAAGTAAAGATTATGAACAAAAAGTACTTTATTTAAAATGAAAAAAAGTATTTTCACACTCAATTAATATTTACGGCTCTCTTTTATAAAATGAAAATCATTTTTACTTCTCATAAAACCTTATTTGTAAGCACTATTTTACTGTGGCTTGCAGGTGTTGTATATTGGTTATATTACGGTAAAGAACAGGCTTTTTTCATTATCAATAATAAACATAATGCTTTATATGATAGCTTAATGCCAGTACTTACACACCTTGGCGAATTTTATTTATTAATACCCGTATTGCTTTATTTATACTTAAAACAAGTGCGCTTAGGGCTAGGATTATTTATTGGGTATGCAGGTGCAACACTACTATCGCAAGGCATTAAATATTGGGCGCCATGGCATAACGATAGGCCTTCGCTTTACTTTTACGAAGATACTCGTGTACATTATGTGCACGATTATTTTAATAGTGTATCGCATAGTTTCCCAAGCGGACACACTACCTTGGCATTTGTAGTACTTATGTATTTAGCATTAACATTGCGCAACACTGCAGCGCAGTTAGTATGTTTATTTGTAGCAGTATTAGCAGCCTATTCTCGTGTATATTTAGCACAACATTTTGTGGAAGATTTGCTTGGTGGTGTATTTATTGGTACTACATTCGCAGTAGTGAGTTATGTGTATTTTACTACTAACAAACGCATTAACTCTAGTTATTTAAACACTACTTATTTATCCTAAAACCAACTTTTACATGAGCCCTTTTATTATTCTTATTTGCGTAGCTATTTATTTTGTAGGCTTATTGGCTATATCTTATGTAACCTCACGTGTTACTAGTTCCGAGGGATATTTTTTGGGTAACAAACAATCGCCGTGGTATGCTGTAGCCTTTGGTATGGTGGGCGATTCGCTAAGCGGTGTTACATTTATATCAGTACCTGGGGCTATTTATTATGGCAAGTTTGGTTACTTACAATTGGTAGCGGGCTATTTTGTGGGTTATTTTGTAATATCTCGTGTGTTATTACCTATTTATTATTCACGCAATTTAACTTCTATTTACGAGTATTTACGCGAGCGTTTCGGCACCATAACCCAACGTACTGGTGCGTTTTTCTTTTTACTCTCTCGCTTATTGGGCGCAGGCGGACGCTTGTTTTTAGCCGCTAATGTGTTGCAGTTATTCGTGTTTGATGCCTTTCATATTCCCTTCCCAATATCGGTTACTATTATTATTGGGTTAATATTAATATACACGTACAGAGGTGGCATACAAACTTTGGTATGGACAGATGTTTTTCAATCTACATTTTTATTATTAGCCGTGTTGTTTTCTATACTTGCCATTGCCAATGCTATGCACTTAGGCGTTGCCGATGTAGCACGACTTATAAAGCATAGCGATTATAATCAAATACTTTTTTTAGATGTAAATGCGAAGAGTTTTATACTCAAAAATTTTATTGGTGGATTGTTTATAGCAGTAGCAATGACGGGCTTAGACCAAAATATGATGCAAAAAAACCTAAGCTGTAAATCGCTTGCCGATGCACAAAAAAATATAGAATGGTTTAGTGTAATAATGGTACTTGTAAACGTATTTTTTGTGTGCTTAGGAGCATTAATATACGCTTATATGCAAGCCAACAATATAGCACTACCTATGAATGCCGATGGCACTAAAGTACTTACTGATACTGTGTTTCCGAGCCTTGCGCTTAACCATTTGGGTATGTTTGCAGGCATTGTATTTATAATAGGTTTAACAGCAGCTACGTTTAGCAGTGCCGACTCGGTACTTACCTCGCTTACCACTACCGTATATATAGATTTTATGAACTTGGATAGCAATACCACCCTTACCGAAGCTGATAAAAAACGTAAGCGTACACTTATACATGGTGCATTTGCAGGCGTATTGTTACTAAGTATTTTGGGCTTTGCCGCGTTAAATAATAGTGCTATAGTTAATACAGTATTAATGCTTGCAGGATATACCTACGGGCCGCTATTGGGCTTGTTTGCATTAGGATTATTTAGCAATATAAAACTAAATGATGCCATAGTACCTTATGCCTGTGTGCTTGCGCCAATACTCACTTATGCGCTTAACGAGGTGTTACCAAGTATTGCCAACGGCTACCAAATAGGTATGGAACTAATAGTAGTAAATGCACTTATTAGCGTAGCGTTATTAGTTGGATTTAGTAAGTTAAAAAAATAGCCCACCTAAGTGAGCTATATTAAGCGGATAATGCGTTAAGTAGAATTAGTATTGATTTTTTAAAACCACTTATTTTTTAGGAAATTTCATACGATAGTTTACATCTACTTTGCCTGCGGTAATATCATTGAGTTTGCCACGCAACATTGTACGATTGAATGATGACAGGTGTTCTACAAACAACTTACCCTCTATATGGTCGTACTCGTGTTGTATAATACGTGCTATAATACCGTCAAACTCTTCTTCAATAAGCTCCCAATCTTCATCAAAATATTGTAGTACTATATTAGGTTTACGCATTACGTCTTCGCGTATGCCAGGTATGCTTAGGCAACCTTCGTTAAACGCCCATTCAGTACCCGATTCTTCAATAATAACAGGATTAATAAACGTTTGCACAAAGTCGGCTGTGTCAGGGTAATCGTCTTCAAAGCCCGAAGCATCTACTATAAACAAACGAATAGGCTTACCCACTTGCGGTGCTGCCAAACCCACACCATGGGCTTTATCCATAGTGGCATACATATCGTCTATTAGTTTGTCTAAGTTGGGATAGTCTT
>JBEBIC010000069.1:0-12296 GCA_040080595.1 Bacteroidia bacterium
ATTGTGGCTACAGCAGTAGCAATGCTTGCACCTTATGTATCGGCGCAAGTATGGGCTATGCCTGCTATGGCTAACATTGTGTTTCCGTATTTGTACATAACCAATATTGTGTTTGTAGTACTATGGTTGTTACAATTACAAAAATATAGTGCGCTAAGTATGGTAGTTTTAATAATGGGCTTTAGTAGCGCACGTAACAATGTAGCCGTTAATTTTAAAACCGAAATAGTAAAAAAACAAAACGCTACCTACCTTACAATAATGTCGTATAACGTAAAAGTATTTGATTTATATAACTGGACACACAACACACAAACACGCCTAGAAATAATAAATACAATAGTTGAAAACAAAGCCGACATTATAAACTTACAAGAATTTTATACTAGCCCTATTAAGCCACATACCAACCACGATACGCTTATGGCGGCCTTGGGTTACTACGCTCACCTACGCATTACTAAGGTCGTTAATAATGATTATTTTGGTATAGTTACCTATAGTCGTTTTCCTATTGTAAATACTGGCGTAGTAGAGTTTGAAAAAAATGCCAACAACATAGCCATATATACCGATGTAGTACTGAACAATAACGACACTGTACGTGTGTATAATTGCCACTTACAATCGGTACACTTAACTAAGACCGATTTTAACTTTTTGCACCAATTAAAAAACGGAATACCCGATACTAACTATAACCAAAACATAAATTCTATATATGGTAGGTTAGCATTGGCTTACAGAAAACGAGCATTGCAAGTAGAACAGCTTACACAAGCTATACGCGAGTGTAAGTACAAAGTAGTATTAACAGGCGATTGCAACGATGTACCCAACTCATATACTTACACACACTTAATAAATAGTGGATTAAAAGATGCTTTTTTAGCAAAAGGATTTGGCTTTGGTAAAACATTTGTAGCACCGTTACTACCCTTACGTATAGATTATGTATTGCACAGCCCCACTATACACTGTGTAGGTTTTGATATGCTACCAAGTAAAGCCTCCGACCATTATTCAATGGTAGCAGAATTGGAGCTTTAACAAAACAATTCATCGTAATGAAACTGTATTACACAACTAATATTACTGCATAACCATACTTACAAATACTTGCTCCATAAGCTGTTTAACTTGTGCGGGGCTACACGTAAAATTATTTACAACAAATGAAAACGCAAGTGTTTTGTTACTCAACGTTTTTACATAACCACTATACGCCCGCACGCCATGTATATAGCCTGTTTTAGCACTTATGCGCCCTTCGGCTACGGTACCTTTACACATGTTTTTTAATGAGCCACTTTGCGCCATTACGGGTAATGAATTATCTAACGCTGCATAATAATTAGCATTGTGTGCGTGCAATAATAATTGGGTTTGAAACTGTGCCGTAACTTTATTCATTGGCGATAAGCCACAAGCGTCTTGCAAGTCCATACCTTGGGCTTGTGTGGGGAGTTTTATTTTCCAGTAATTAAGTAGTTCATTTAAAATAGTAGTGTTTTTAGCTCCCCATTTTTGTTGTATTGCGAGTTGTTTTAGCAAACATTCAGCATATAAATTCAAACTATGCAAGTTTGTTTTTTGCACCAACTCGCTTAGTTTAGGAGAGGTTATAAATGCTGTATTGGTAGGTGTTTCCATAGGTTTGTTGTTATTAAAATTAATTGTTTTAATGCCTAACAGCTGTTTCATTTCTTGAGCAAATAAATTACTTACAAGTGGGTTACTTATTTCTACTTCGTAATTATTTTTATGTTCAGGCAATTCGCCCTCTATTAGCACATTATAACTATTGGGAGCACTATAGGCTATAGTATTATCGCCACTTTTAGTGCTTGCAAGTACTGTGTGCGTTATGTTTAGCTTATCTATTTTGGGTGCATATTTTACAAGCTCAGCGCTATCGCCTGCGGCAGTGGTATTAAAATAAGTAGTAAGTTTATTGTCTTTCCAATTAATACTTTGCGGACTTGCACCAAAATAATTACCCATATCGCCCCACAACCAATTGGTATTAGTGGGTTGTAGGTCTTGTGTATTTGTATGTACATTGAGTGTTGTTACATTCCATTTTTTATTTTTAATAACTGTAGTAAGTGCATTTGCAAACGCATCTTTAGCTACATATTCGCTTGCCCACGTAGGGTCGTAGTTAGGGTATAGATGCAAAGTATGGCTAATGCTATCAAAAACTAATTTGGTTTTAATTTCGTAATTACTACCTAATAATTCCAAAGCACTTATGGTGGTTAGTAATTTAAGCGTTGATGCAGGCGTTACAGATAGTTCTTTATTGTGTTCAAACAAAGTTTGCTTAGTTGCGCAATCTACTACGTACAAAGCCGTTGTAGCGTTTTTTAGCACTGCATTATTTTTAAATGTAGTGTAGGCTTTATCTATAGTTTGCGCTTGCGCAACAACTGTAATAAGTAGTGTTAGAATAGTAATACTATGTTTCATGAATAGTGATGTAATTATGAAATGCTATAATACAATCAAAAAAACATTTATTTAAATAAAATGTATAAATTCGCACTATTAAATAAAAAAAGTACACAACCAATTTTCAAACTAATTAATTTAAAATTTAACTTAAAAAAACATGGCGTATTTATTTACATCGGAGTCGGTTTCTGAAGGACATCCAGACAAAATTGCTGACCAAATTTCGGACGCATTAATTGATAATTTTTTGGCTTTTGACCCTAACTCAAAAGTAGCTTGCGAAACACTTGTAACCACTGGGCAAGTAGTATTAGCGGGCGAGGTAAAATCTAAAGCATACTTAGACGTACAAACTATTGCGCGCGATGTGATTAAAAAAATTGGTTATACCAAATCGGAGTATATGTTTGAAGCTAACTCTTGTGGAGTATTTTCTGCAATACACGAGCAATCGGCAGATATTAACCAAGGTGTAGATAAAAAGAAAAAAGAAGAGCAAGGTGCTGGTGACCAAGGTATGATGTTTGGTTATGCAACCAACGAAACTGCTGACTATATGCCATTAGCATTGGACTTAGCACACAAATTATTAGAAGAGCTTGCGGTATTGCGTCGCGAAGGTAAATTAATTAAATATTTACGTCCTGATGCTAAAAGCCAAGTAACGTTAGAATACGATGACAACAACGTACCTGTACGTATTGATGCTATTGTAATATCAACACAACACGACGATTTTGATGCTGACGCAAAAATGTTAGCCAAAATTAAAAAGGATATGATAGAAATATTAATACCTCGTGTAAAGGCTAAATATACTAAGTACGCACACTTGTTTAACAACAAAATTAAGTATCACATAAACCCAACTGGTAAGTTTGTAATAGGTGGACCACACGGCGATACAGGCTTAACAGGTCGTAAAATTATTGTAGATACTTACGGCGGAAAAGGTGCACACGGAGGAGGAGCATTTAGTGGTAAAGATCCATCTAAAGTAGATAGAAGTGCAGCTTATGCTACACGTCATATTGCTAAAAACTTAGTAGCTTCAGGCTTATGCAGCGAAGTATTAGTACAAGTATCGTATGCTATTGGTGTGGCTCAACCTACATCAATATACGTAAACACCTACGGTACAGCTAAAGTAAAAATGGCCGATGGCGAAATAGCTAAAATAGTAGAAGGCTTGTTTGATATGCGTCCTTACTTTATAGAAAAACGTTTGAAACTACGCCAACCAATGTACAGCGAAACTGCTGCATACGGACACATGGGACGTAAAAATCAAACCGTTACCAAAGTATTTACAACGCCTGATGGTAAAGCAAAAACTATGAAAGTAGAATTGTTTACTTGGGAAAAATTAGATATGGTTCCTGCAGTTAAAAAAGCATTTAAACTTAAATAAGTTTTAGCTTAATTTACTATAACACACAACAACGCCTTTGTATAATTATATACAAAGGCGTTGTTGTTTTCTTACTATAAATATTTTATTTAGAAAAAATAGCGTTGTGTTAAAACCCAAGCGCAGTGCGCACTTTCGCTAGTATAGGTGTACTTATTGCTTTTGCTTTTTGTGCGCCTACTAGCGCTATAGCGTCTAGTGCAGCAGTGTTGTTCATTAGTTCGTTAAATATTTTTCGTTCATTGGCATACTTGGTTAATAGTACATCAAGCAAAGCTAACTTAGCGTGTCCGTAACCATAATTGCCCGCCAGATAATTGTGGCGCATAGCGTTAATACTTTCTTCGTTGGCTACTAACTTGTATAATGTAAATACATTGCAAGTGTCGGGGTTCTTAGGTAATTCAAGTGGAGTATCATCTGTTACAATACTCATTACTTGTTTTTTAAGCTCTTTTTCGTTTAAAAATATATTTATTGTATTACCATAACTCTTGCTCATTTTGCGCCCATCGGTACCAGGTATGGTCATTACGTCTTCGCTTATTTTAGCTTCGGGTATTACCAATAATTCACCATATTTATTGTTAAATGTGCGTGCTATATCACGTGTCATTTCCAAGTGTTGTTGTTGGTCTTTACCTACGGGTACAACGTTTACATCATACAACAATATATCAGCAGCCATAAGTACTGGGTAGGTAAATAAGCCTGCATTTACATCGCTTAGGTTTTCGCTTTTGTCTTTAAAACTATGTGCATTACTCAACATAGGAAACGGAGTAAAACAGCTCAGATACCACGTTAATTCTGCTGTTTGTGGGTTATCACTTTGCTTAAATAAAATATTGTTTTGGTAGTCAAACCCTAAAGCAACCCACGCCGCAAGTGTACTGTAAGTATTTTGTTTGCGTAGCGCTGCATCTTTTATTGTGGTAAGCGAGTGTAAGTCGGCAATAAAATATATGCTATCGTTACCTGCTTGTTTGCTTAGTGTTACTGCGGGTTGCATAGCTCCTAGTATATTTCCTAAATGTGGTATTCCGCTACTTTGTACGCCTGTAAGTATTCGTGCCATATGTTTTTATTTTGAAAAATAGATAATTGTTGTTTTGTAATCGTATTTTGAAACGTAATTCGTAATTTTTTAATTCGTAATTAATTCTTATTTAGCAACTCGTTCCATTCCTTTTTGCGCCATTTCATAATCGGGATATAGCGCCAAAGCCTTAGTGTAATCTCGCTTTGCGGCTGCTACATCGCCCATTAATTCAAATGTATAGCCTCGCATATAATAGGCTTTTTCGTAATTATTATCGGCATTTATAGCATCAGTAAAATTCTTTAATGCCTCTGCTTTTACATCTAAAAAATTAAGATGAATATATCCCAAATTAAAAAATGCCTCTCGGTTACGTGGGTTTATTTTCCCTAGTAATGTAAAGCGTTCTATGGCTTTATTGTACTTTTTGTTTTCCATAAAAAACATTCCAATATTATAATGTACCTCATCGCTTTTGGGGCTTATACGTAAGGCGTTGTTATAATAATCTAAACACGTAGGATTGTTTTTTAGGGCGTATATAATTCCTAATTGCATATAAGCATTGTAGTACTCAGGGTCTTGCTCGGTAGCAGTTATAAAACTAGATACGGCTTTGGTAGTATCGCCACTTTCCTTGTATATCATGCCTTTTAAGAAATATGCTTTGGCATAATGTACATCTTCACGCAACGAATTATTAATAAATTTTATAGCATCGTCGTATTGTTTTACATAAAAATAAAGCTCAGCAAGTTTAGTATTTACCTCTATTTTACTACCCTCTTTGGTTAAACCACGCAACAAATAATCTCGTGTGTCTCGTGTGTTATTTTGCACAAAATACACATCGCCCATAGTTACGTAATACTTGGCTTTACTGCTATCTAGCATCATTACCACTTTCATATTATCGGCCGCATCTTTTATATTTTTGTGGTTTAAATAATATATGGCTCTACGGTGGTACAAGTCTGCATTTCTATTATCTTTTAATATAGAATCGTTCATGGCTTGCAATTCGGGTGGCAACGTTGATGCTTCAGAGGCCTGTTTTTTATTGCTGTTTTTGCAGGCTATAAGTGTAAGTACTGCTAATAGGCTGGTTATTAATTTTAATTTCATACGTAATTTATTGTTTTATAATTTTAGTAGTGTGGAGTGTTCCGTTTAATGTATTTTGAGTAGTTACTAAATACATTCCATTAGCCCACTCTTGTGTATTTACAACTGTTGTGGCATTAATTAATTGCGCATACACTACCATTCCTTGGGCATTGTATATAGTACATTTACTAGGTGTTTCATTAACAAACGTAAGCGTTATATGTTCATTAAATGGATTAGGAAATAGAGTGTTATTAGTATTAGCAATACGCTCAAGCCCTGTAATAGATTTTACGGTTACTTTAAAATCATCAAAATAAAAACCGTCCATATTCACACCTGCATCAGCAAATAATCTAAATCTAAATTTTACAGCTGCGTTTCCTATTAGTGGTGTAATGTCCACTTCTTCCGCAAGCCATGTGTATTGCGCATCGTCATAAGCTGGACTAGTTACTGTTGCATTCGTATATTTACCACATAGGCTCGTCCATGTAGTGCCATTGTTTATAGTGTATTGTATTTGTACATAATCATAATCTTTTTCCAATTCCCATTTTGCATAATAGGTAAGCATAGCATCAGTATAGTTTCCTGCTAAATTTATAGCTTGCGTTGTAGTAAGTGTAACCGTTTTCCCATCTATATAATTGCCCACGGGGCTATCGGTAATAGATTTTGTAGCACTTACAAACGTTGCGCTAGTAGTGTTCCAGCTACTGGTTGCGCTTTTAGTCCAGTTGGGCGCAAGTGTATTTGCACTATCGTTGTAGAGTACGGTAGCAGTACCTCCACCAAAGTTTGCAACTATCGTTACGGTGTCGGTAGTAGTTATATCTCCATTATTTACACTTAGTAATAATTTTATTTTATCGCCAGTAACAACGCTTGATGCTAATGTATAAGCAATAGAATCGTCTTGCGCTTGTAGCAAAGTCATATTATTATACGTTTTACTTGTGCCAGTACTAGTAACATTTGCATCAATAGCACTTATACTTACAATAGCCTGTGTACCGCTACGAATGCCTAATCGAGCTATATTGTATGCAAAATAATTAGTAACAGCGTCGGCCTTATTGGTAACTAATGGTTTTACTTTATAATACTTGTTCATTAAGCGCAACGCATTTAAGTTTTGTGTAATGTTACTTTTACATATATCTATAATTTTGTTTGACGCTGGCCAAAAACCATCAGCAGCATCGCCTGCTTCAGGTGTTAATGCTATAATTTTTGGTTTAGTAGTTTGTTCGCCATACATCCAGTCATCACTATCGCCATTTACAGTATAATTTACTGTTTGATTACCCGTACCGTATTTAAAATTATTATCCTCCGTTAAAAACGCTGCATACTGTACAAACTGAGCAGAATCGGGGGTGTACAAGTCTGCTAAATATCCCCACGGATATATAAGCAAGTTACCATAAGTATGATAGTTTAATGCTATCTCAAACTGATGCGTGTTACATAACCATTGTACAGCTTTGGTTTCAGGTTCCGAAAATGGTGCGTTACCTCTATACACATCGCTAGTACTATCGGGCGACGAACCTACATCATCAAAGCCCCAATTATCGCCATAGTTACGGTTTAAGTCCACTCCCCATACTTGTCCTGCGGTTATTTCTCTACGATTTTTACGCCACATACCGCCACCACTAGGGTTGGTAGTAGCATTATAAATATAACCATCAGGGTTTACGCAGGGTATAAAATATATTTCGGTGTTATCTACCAGGTATTTTATTTCATCGTTAGTTGCATAATTTTCCAACAAATACCACATATACATTATTTGTTGCGATAGTGAATTGGGCTCGCGCGCATGATGTACAGATGTGTAAAGCATTTCGGACTCCCCCTCATCAACGTTAGGATTGTCGCTTATTTTTAACCAATAAATAGAGCGTTGTTCAGTAGTTTTAAATGTGTCAATGGGCGTACGTGCTTTTATTAGGTTAGGATATTTTGTTGCCATACTATCCAAGTGTTTAAGCATTTCGGCATAAGTAAAATAACCACCCATAGTACCCAAACTAAAATTAGCAGGCACAGTGTATTCCTTTGCTTGGCTAGGGAAACAACCCGCTAACACCTGCGCACTTTTAGCAGTAGTATTGTTTTGATTAATATAATGTGCTTGCACATCAGCTATCTCTATTATATAACTAAAACCTTGTGTAGCAAGTACGGTTATTTCTTTAGTACTTAAATCGCTGGTATAACTTTTATCTTTTACAATAGCGCCATGGTCTATAGCTATGCCTGCTTGCGCTAATTGTTTTAAAGTATGTTGTGCATCAAGCTGTACACGTACACGGCTATATATGTAATTTTGTGCATACGTTAGTGCGCTTATTACAAGTGCAAGCGAGAGTGTAATTATTTTTTTCATTTTAAGTATGGGCTAATTATTTTGGTTTAAAAGTAATTAAATATAAAAAACTAGCCATTCATTTTT
Source organism: Bacteroidia bacterium (assembly GCA_040080595.1). Classification (GTDB taxonomy): domain Bacteria; phylum Bacteroidota; class Bacteroidia; order UBA4408; family UBA4408; genus JACMRI01. Next base: position 8,485 of record JBEBIC010000069.1, read on the forward strand.
TACATATGGCAAAAGTAATATAGTACTATTAACAATTGGTAGTTATTAACTCTACGCATACTCCCTTACAAAGCAAGCCTTAATACCCCTATTTTTAATTTCTACTTAATATTATAAATAACGATGAGCAACAACGAAGAAAAAATTATAAAAGCATTTCAAACTAAAGATTGGAACGAAATTAAAACATCAGACTCTTGGCAAATTTTTAAAATAATGAGCGAGTTTGTAGAGGGGTTTGAAAAAATGTCGAAAATAGGACCTTGCGTAAGTGTATTTGGTTCGGCACGTACCAAGCCTGATAATAAATATTACATACTTGCCGAAGAAATAGCCTATAAACTTACACAGCACGGCTATGGCGTTATTACTGGCGGAGGTCCTGGTATAATGGAAGCGGGCAACAAAGGCGCAATGCGTGGCAAAGGAAAATCGGTAGGATTAAACATTGAACTTCCGTTTGAACAAAAATGCAATGATTATATAGACAACGACAAGAACATCAATTTTGATTATTTTTTTGTACGTAAAGTAATGTTTATAAAATATGCACAAGGTTTTATAGTATTGCCTGGAGGTATGGGTACGCTCGACGAATTATTTGAAGCAATAACCTTAGCACAAACTTTAAAAATAGGCAAATTTCCAATAATAATGGTAGGTACAGACTATTGGGGTGGCTTAATGGATTGGCTAAAAAACACCATGCTTGCCAAGGAACATAACATAAACGAAGAGGACTTAAAACTAATTAAATTAGTAGATACCGCTGAAGAAGCCGTAAACGCCATTGACGAATTTTACAGTAAATACACGCTAAAGCCTAACTTTTAAACATAAATATGAATAAATATTTGATAGATTAAAATATTAAAACTATTTTTAGACAATATTTAAAACACATTTAAAAAATTAAATACAATGAAATTAATTTTATTCATAACATTAGTACTAAGTACATTATTTGTACAAGCGCAAGACAACAACCCTTACCGCTTGCCTGTAGTAGGCATAAATGGCGGTATAATGTCGTTTAAGGGTGATGTTGCTAATAACTACAAACAACGCAACTTAGCTAAGTTTAGAGGTTCGTATGGTATAACTGTTGAGCAACGTTTCTTACCATTTTTAGGCGCGCAATTGGGCGTTACTATGGGTAAGTTAGCTGCAAACGAAGCTCCTACTAATACTGCACTTAATTTTGAATCAAAAACATTGCAGGCCGATTTAAGTGCTGTATTCCATTTTGATAATGGTTTTATTATGAAAAAAGAATCGAACATAGCACCTTACGTAAGTGTAGGTTTTGGTTATTTAAAATTTGATTCATATACAGATAAGTTTGATAAAGACGGCAAACCCTACTACTACTGGAGAGATGGGCAAACACACAACTTGCCACAAGCAGATTCTAACTTAACCAAAAACACACGTTCATCGCGCGATTATAAGTACGAAACTCAACTTAAAGATTCGGCTACTAACTACGCACGCAATACATTTGCACTGCCCGTAGCAGTAGGTTGTGTTTTAAAAATTACGCCTGCAATACACATGAGCTTGCAAGCTACGCTTAACCGTACATTTACCGATTGGATCGACAACGTGCAAGCTAATGGAAACAACGATTCGTACGTACAATTTAATGCAGGTTTACGCTTTGTATTAGGTGCTAAAAAAGGAAGTTCTGACGAAGGTATTTTTAAAAACAACGATTACGCCAAATTAGATAATATAGATGCCGATAACGATGGTGTAAAAGATATAGATGATAAATGCCCTGGTACACCTAAAGCAGCTAAAGTTGATGCTAAAGGTTGCCCTGTAGATAGCGACAAAGATGGTATTGCCGATTATTTAGACAAAGAACCTAACTCTACATCAACACTTGTAAATAGCCAAGGTGTAAGCGTTACCGATGCACAATTAGAACAATCGGCCAATGATACAATAGTAAGTTCGCGCGAAGATGCAATTAAAGAAGAATTAATAAACAAAGACAAAGAACTTGCTGCAGGCGGAGGTGCTAAACGTGGTAAATTACCACTAGAGTACAACTATGCTGATAAAGATAAAGACGGCGTAATTACATCAAAAGAAATTACAGTAGTTATTGATGGTTTCTTTGAAGGAGAAGACCCTACGGTTACGGTTCAAAAAATTAATCAATTAATTGACTTCTTCTTTGAGCAATAAGCACAGTTAATATACACGTACAATGTACATTTCAATAACATAAATTATATAAAAAGAGGGAAAAGAACGTTTGTTTTTATCCCTCTTTTTATGTGTTTAAACAGCATTAAATTTTAAAGTAGTACGTTTAAAAAAAATAGTAAATTTGCACATAAATAAAAATTAACAATTCAATATTTTTCTCAATTTATATCATTTAAAAAAACAAAAAACATGAGTACAACTACAACAGAACACATAAGTATGTTTGAGCAAGTATTAGCTCGATTTGATGTAGCCGCTAACCTATTAAAGGTGGACGACCAAACAAAGGAAGTATTACGTAACCCTCAAAAAACAGTAATAGTAAGCCTACCAGTAGTTATGGATAATGGCAAGGTACAAGTGTTTCAAGGCTACAGAATAGTACACTCTACATTGCTAGGCCCATCAAAAGGTGGTATCCGTTATGCAATGGACGTAGATATGGACGAAGTAAAAGCACTATCTGCTTGGATGAGTTTTAAATGTGCCATAGCTAACCTACCTTACGGTGGTGCTAAAGGCGGTGTAACCTGCGACCCACGCACTATGAGCCTAGGCGAGTTGGAGCGTTTAACACGTGCATACACACGCTCTATGGCCGATGTATTTGGTGTAGATAAAGATATTCCTGCTCCTGATATGAACACAGGCGGGCAAGAAATGGCTTGGATAGTAGATGAGTTTGCTCGTGTAATTGGGCACTTAGAACCAGGCGTTGTAACAGGTAAACCTATTGCTATTGGCGGGTCTAAAGGGCGCGAAGAAGCTACAGGACGTGGTGTAATGGTGGCTACATTAGCCGCATTAGTTAAGTTAGGTTTAGATAAAAATAAAGTTACTGCTGCTGTACAAGGTTTTGGTAATGTTGGGCAAAACGCAGCAAAATTAATAGCTGCACAAGGCATTAAAATAGTTGCCGTAAGCGACCATACTGCTGCATACTATTGCAAAGAGGGTATTGATTTAGATAAATTAACTACGTACTGGGCAAGCAACAAACGTACACTAATAGGCTACACAGCACCAAACACAGTACTTATAAGCAACGAAGAATTAATAACTTGCGATGTAGATGTACTTGTGCCTGCTGCTACAGCTAACCAAATAACTGCTGATAACGCAGGTAGTATTAAAGCTAAACTAATAGTAGAAGGTGCTAATGGCCCTACTACTGCTGATGCTGATGCAATACTGAACGATAAAAAAATAACTGTAGTGCCCGATGTATTGGCAAACGGTGGTGGTGTTACGGTATCGTACTTTGAATGGGTACAAAACCGTGCAGGACACTACTGGTCGTTAGACGAGGTAAACACTCGCCACGATGCTAGTATGACAGACGCATTTAACCATGTGTGGGAAGCTGCGCAAGAGTTTGGCGCATCAATGCGTTCGGGTGCTTATATTGTAGCATTGCGTAAGTTAGATGCAGCTATTAAATTAAAAGGAAAATACTAATAGTAATTACTAATTAAAAATTACGAATTACGTTCAAAACATACTTTATATTATACTAATTGTAAATTTTACGTAGTTCAAATTTATTTTCTTAAAACATACAAATTGTATTAAAGTTTAAACCAAATAAAACG
>JBEBIC010000322.1:0-2837 GCA_040080595.1 Bacteroidia bacterium
CCTATTAGTTTGGAAATTATTTTATGGCTATGTTGTTCAACAAGAGTTCATTAAACCACATAATAAAATACTTAAAACAAAATATAAAATACCAAAAGAACTTATAGAGTAGTAACACAATTTTCTATACCGACACTTGGCTAGTGCGGTAATTAAGTATATTTAACCAACACCTTACCCATGTCCACCATTAAAAAATTAGCGTCGCAAACCTTGCTCTATGGGCTTAGTAGCATATTGCCACGTATGCTCAATTACTTGTTAGTACCCTTGCATACACGTGTATTGGTTAATGCCGATTTTGGTGTAATGACTAAACTATATGCCTACGTGGCTTTTATGGTAGTGCTACTTACGTATGGTATGGAAACCGCTTATTTTAATTTTAGTAGAGACGAAAAGCACAACGAAGAACACGTGTTTTCTACAGCATTAATTGCGCACTTAAGTACCTCGGCACTATTTTTTATTGGTGTATTGTTTTTCTTACCGTCATTGGCACAAGGCATGCGTGTAGGCAACCATACCGATTATGTATTTTATTTTGCCGCCATATTAGCCTTAGATGCCATTACTGCATTACCCTTTGCACGCTTGCGTAAGCAAAACAAAGCAATGAAATTTGCAAGCATTAAACTCGTTAATGTGGGGGTTAATATAGCACTCAACGTATTGTTTTTGCTGGTATTTCCGCACTTTAATATTTTACAAAATATAGATAGCGTTGCCTTTATATTTATAGCTAACCTTATAGCAAGTATAGTTACTTTAATAATGTTGTTGCCACAATATAGCATTACGTGGGTGTTTGATACACCCTTATTTAAAACTATGCTATGGTACGCTATACCCTTGCTAGTAGCGGGTTTGGCGGGCATGGTAAACGAAACTATTGATAGAGCTTTAATGGACAGGTTGCTCCCCGACAATGTAAACATAGGTATAGCAACAGGTAACTATGGTGCGTGCTACAAGTTGGCTATGCTCATGAGTATATTTATACAAGCCTATCGTTTTGCGGCCGAACCATTTTTTTTTAATAGTACCAAAGATGCCGACACTCGTATAAACCTTGCTGCTACTACAAAATTTTTATTCGTAATATGTTTATTTATATTCTTAGGCATTATGTTTAACATTTCGTGGATTAAATATTTTGTGGGCGAAAGTTATTGGGGAGGCTTAGTTATAGTACCTTACTTGCTGTTAGCATACGTATTTTTTGCGGTATATACTAACCTAAGTATGTGGTTTAAACTCAACAACAAAACCTATTACGGAGCGTTGTTTGCTATTGGTGGCGCAGTTATAACTATTGTAGGCAATTTGGTGTTAGTGCCTCGCTATGGCATAGTGGGCGCAGCTTACACCACACTTATATGTTATGCGCTTATGTGTGCCGTATGCTTTATATTAGGGCAACGTAACTACGCTATACCTATAGAATGGAAACCTATACTATATTATACCTGTATAACAATAGTGCTATACACGGTGTATTATGTATTTGCTCCGCACTTAATTATTAATTGGGTTATGCTTATTGGGTTTGCTGGCTTCGTGGCGATAAACGAACGTAAGCATTTTACCAAAAGCGTGGTGTAACAACAATTATAAATATTCGCGTTAGTATATTCACATCTCGTTGGCTGCTGAGCTATGAATGTTTTAAGGGGTGGATTCAATTTATAGATGTAAAACTATGCTAAATTAAGCAATATTAAAAATGTCGTTTCGGGCTAATTGTCGTTTCGGGCTAATTGTATATTTGCACTCGCATGAGATTTACAGCTACAATACAACGGTTTATACAACAGTTTAAAGAAACCTTTTTTATATATAAAGATGGTTTTTTTGAAATATCGTATAATGCAGTATCGCCCCAAAAAATGGTGGATAGTTTTGATTCAATGCCGTTTAACAAGCACAATACCACAACGCAAACACTAAGCACAAACAATCCCTTTTTGAAGGGTTTGCTTAGGTATCAAAAAATTGAAGAGGGCTTTTGGGTAAATGTGGCGAACTTAAAATATAAAGCAAACGTTAATTTTAAGCCCCAATACAGTACCAATGATGAACCTTATTTTTTTCTTAATTTTTATGTTCAAACATCAAAATTTGAAGCTACAAAAGCCAATGTAAACGGTTTTGAGTACGAAAATAAATCGTGGGCTTTATTTAAACCCAAAGTCGCTGTTGACGATATTCACCACAAAGGGGGCGACGCATTATTTATAGTAGTTTATTTTACCCAAAAATGGTTTGATAAAAACCTTGCTAATGAACTTAAAAACACGAATAGTAAACTTACTCAGTTTTTTGCTAACGACCATGAAAACTACATAATATGGCCTGACTCGCGCAAGTACGCACAAGATAGCGGTAATGCTATATTACACATGTTTAGCGATAATCCTAACCAACCCTTACCTAGCAATTTGCCACTGCTTAAAACAAAATTATTGGATTTTATATTGGATTTTAATAGCGTATATGCACACGATAATATTAGCAGTCATTTTTACGAAATATCAAATGCAGATAGAAAAAAAATACACTTCGCTGAAAAATTATTAGTAAGCAAGTTGTTAAAACCTTTTATAGGTGTTGATGCTTTGGCGAAAGAAGTAGGATTGTCGCCCACTAAGTTTAAGCAATTGTTTAAAATGACGTTTGGATTAAGTACTTACCAATATTATCAGCACAAGCAAATGTTGTTGGCAAAAGAAATGTTAAATAACAACCTTAAAAGCGGAGAGGTAGCACTGCTACTAGGTTATGAAAACGCAAGTAAGTTTAGCGCAGCGTTTAAAAAGCACCACAATATATTACCT
>JBEBIC010000323.1:0-2836 GCA_040080595.1 Bacteroidia bacterium
GGTTGATAGTTTGATGTTTTTTTTCTTTAGTAAAACATAGGCTTACACTACGTATTTAATGTTGTTTAGTGCTAATTTATTTAGCTAATAAAATATTCTCAAAATTAGTATTGGTTACTGATGTAGTTTTAATTAAATAAACTCCATTTTTTAATGCTGATAAATCAACCGTAGCTTGTTGTTGTGCTTCTGTTGTTGGTATTACAGTTTTGCCTAACATATCATAAACGGTGTAAGTAAACATTTCTTTGCTATCAGTATTACGAATAGTAAACACTCCACTTGTAGGGTTAGGAGAGGTTATAAACGTATTTTTATTGTGTTCTTTAACACTAACAGTTCCGTTTGACACCGATAAATTATCCATTCTAAATTCATTAAAAAACGCATCAAATCCTGGTGCAGGAGAGGCTACACCTCCAAGTGGTTTGTTAAACATAAATATAAGTTTTATGTTTTTTCCAGTAAACGCTGCTAGCGAAATTGATTGATGCTGATAGGCTATTAAAGGAACGTGATTTGTACTATCGAGAGTGTAAATTAGTGTTTTAGAAAAATTTGATAAGTCTAGCGCATAAATTTTAAAATATGAATAAGAGGGACCGTAAGTATGCGCTGCATTAAAATAATTTGGACTTATTGCAACAACAGGTGTTGCAGGAGAAGGAAATGGATGTGGTGTGTACAAGAAAGAATAGTCAAATTCTAATACTGAACCTGCGGTTAGCAAACCAATTGCAGGTGTAACTGTAGAGTCTATACTAGGGTAATTATAAGTACTATAATTTCGCATAACCAATGCTTTAGTGTTAGTGGTACCTACCGATGGTAAAACTTGTATTTTTTTGTTTGGGTAGCCCGAACTTGCCCCATATCCTATCCAATTATTTAAATCATAAGGTGATAGCCCTGATGCGTAATAACCTGAAGGCAATGTAGTGTCAGTCATTGCATCAAAATTTTCTACATAAGGAAATGTTTGTGCTACTGCTATGCTTGCGGTTGCAACTAGCATAGCTGTTACAACTTTAATTTTTTGGTAAATGTTTGTTTTCATAATAATTTTAGATTAAGAATTATTTAAATGTTAATTGTTTTAATTCTTTTTGTTGTTGCGTATTTCTTCTAGTTTTTTGGTAACTTTTAGTAATTCGGCTTGCGATGTTTCAAAAAAAGATACGTTAAGAGCTTCTACTTCTGTTACTGCTGTTTGTAGTGTTTTTAAACCTTCGGTTGTAAAATTAATAGCTTTGGCACGTGTGTCTATAGAGTGTTCTTGGCGTTTTATAAACCCCTTGGCTTGTAAGCCTCTTACTACAATAGATGCATTCATTGGTTTCATATTAGCATAGTTACATATGTTTACTTGCGTAACTTCATTACGTTGTTCTCTAAGATATAATAAACTGGTAAGTACTGTAAATTCTATGTACGATAATTTGTACTGACTTAGTTCTGCTTTAAGTTCGTCTTGCCACAAATCTATTACTTGCGATAGTAGTGTAAACGATGACTCTGTTGTAATAGTTGTTTTTTTTGCTGGTGTTGTTTTCATTGTTTGGGTTTATTGATTTATGTATATATTATGTGAGACTTTTAATTATATTATATATGTTGAACTTTGAGTGTCTTAGCTACCGAATATTGATGTGGCGTTAAAAACTAATTCTCAAATTAACGCATCATCAAATTTTTAAATTAAATTTATTTTTTCTCTAATGCCTCTATACGTTTAAGTAATAGTTCTATAGTTTGTTGTTGCTCTTGCACGGCTTTTACCAATGGTACTACTATGGTTTGGTACGATACGCTGTAGTTATCATTTTCATTTTCGGGTATGTGCACACCGTTAAAATTATAGCCTATTGCCTTAGCTGCTTGCTCTACCTCTTGGGCTATAAAACCACTTTGACGTATAGCTGTTGATGGTTTATAATCTTGATTTTTCATACGCTCAGCACGTATGCTATCAGGCATGTTTTTAGTAAGAAACTCATCTACCTTACGAGTATCTAAGTTATATACCACAGGACGTAGTTTGGTTATAAACGCTAAGCCTTGTACTTCTTCAGTTACGTTAGTTTTAAACCTACCATCGCTAAAGGTATAAGCCACTGGGCCTTCTACTACGGTAACGGTGGTATTTCCTATACGTACTTTGTTACTGGCGTTTACCGCAGAGTTATAACCTATTGCTGTGGCATTGGTTAAGGTTCCAATAGATACATTAGCTAAATTTCCAAATGCTGAATTGTAATTACCTGTAGTATTTAAACTCAAGCTTTGTTCGCCAACACCAGTATTGTAATTTCCTGTTGTATTAGCTAAACTGCTAAATCCAACTGAAACATTAAAATTACCTGAAATATTTTGCCATAAACTACTATTTCCAATAGCTGTATTTCCTGTTCCCGTAAGATTGGCATTTAGGGCATTTGTGCCGTTAGCAGTATTAAATCCTCCTGTAGTATTAAATCGCATAGCATTATTCCCCACTGCCACGTTTTGTGTACCTGTACTTGCAGAGCCTACTGTGCCATACATTGATCTGTAACCTATAGCCACATTGTCGCTTGCTGTGTTGTTGGCTGGTGTTGCATCTCCACCATGTAAGGCGTTAGCACCTATTATCGTATTTGGATTTGCAGTAACGTTTAAGATTCTGTAACCTGCATAAGCCCCTTCAGCTACGTTATAACTACCTGTAGTATTACTGGCAAGTGTAAGGTAACCATTAGCAGTGTTATAACTACCTGTGGTATGTATATTAAGACTACCAAACCCAGTAGCCGTATTAAAACTACCTGTGTTAAGATACATAGCCGCTGACCCTGTA
>JBEBIC010000070.1:0-12279 GCA_040080595.1 Bacteroidia bacterium
ACCATTGTTGTAGCGGGTTTCCTTTACTTTTTTGCCAAATTGGTAGGTTACGGAATATAGTTTTTCTTCTTTGTCGTTGTAATACGTCCACTTGCCATGTTGCAAATTATTTACGTAGCCTGTTACACTATTTTTTTTACCATTTTCAAAGTAGGTAACTTTTTCGCCGTGCATTTTGCCTGCCTTATGGTTTTCGTACATTAGCAACATGCCAAACGGATAATAAAATTTCCATGTATTTTCTTTCAGTCCATTTTTATAATATCCCTCTTGTTCGGGCTTACCAGTAGTGTAGTAGGTTTTAAATGCACCATCGGCAACACCTGCTTTGTACTCTTGTTCTTTTATTAAAATGCCTGTTTGTTGGTTATAGTATTTCCACATACCCTCTTTTAAGTCTTTGTGTTTATTACCTGCATAATTGGGCTTTCCGTTGGGGTAAAAGCCTTTCCAAGAACCTTCGCTTAGGCCTTGTTTGTATTCGCCTTCGTCTTTTACAGTACCATCATTATACCACACGTACCATTTATCATCAGCTTTATCTTTAAAGTATGCACCTTGTTGTAGTTTTTTACCGTCTTCGTAATAGGTTGTCCACACGCCAGTACGTAAGTCTTCTATGTAATTTCCCTCACGCTCTATTTGTTTGTTTTTATAATAAATAGTCCATGTACTGTCGCGCTTACCTGCTATGTAATTACCTGTGGTCATCAATTCGCCAGTAGAAAAATAATAATTCCACACACCGCTTTGTTCGTTGTTTACAAACAGTCCTTTCATATCTACACCTTTAGTTTTATGGTAAAATATCCACTCGCCCGTTTTGTTACCTTGCGTATAGTTACCTTCGCTTTCCTTACTGCCATCGGCATAGTAGCCTATGAATTTACCTTCACGTTTATCATTTACAAGGGGTACTTCGTGGGCTAGTTTTTTGTTGGCATAGTATTGTTTTTCTGTACCTTCAAGTGTGTTGTATATTGTTTTTACGGCTCTACCATCTTCGTAAAATTCTGTCCATATACTATCCTTTTTACCTAAAGTATAATAGCCTTTCCATTTTACACTTTTGTTTAAATGATACTCGGTATATTTTCCGTTCTTAACCGAATCTTTGGTGGCTTCATACTCATATTGTAGCCTATCAAAACGAGGATAGTTTTTCTTTATTACTATTCCGCTTTGTGCTAATACGTTATTGCATATACATATATAGATACCTATATATGTTAATTTATTTAAAATAATCTTCATTAATATTTAACCAGCTAAGTGTTGATTTTGAAAACAATTGTTCTTTAGTTTCTTGAGATAATGTAGTGTCGGTTTCTATAAACTTACCGTGCTCCAAATCTCCCAAAGGGAAAGGATAATCTGTACCATAAGCAATTTTATCTACGCCCATAGTTTGTATTAAGTAGTGCAACGCAGGTGTATCGTGGGTTATACCATCTACCCAAAATTTACCAATATAATTGCGAGGGTCTTGTATGTTGTTTACGTTGCAAAGGTCTTGACGGCAATGCCAACCGTGGCTTACACGCCCCACTGTAAATGGAAACGAACCTCCACCGTGTGCAAACAATACACGTAGTTTAGGGAATTTATCAAACACGCCTCCAAATATCATAGAGCATATTGCTAGTGATGTTTCGGCAGGCATACCCACTAACCATGGCATAAAATAATTAGGCATTTTTTCTTGTCCCATCATATCCCAAGGGTGTACAAATATACTCATGTCTAACTCCTCGGCAGCTTCCCACAGGTCGTGAAAGTAAGGGTCGTCCAAGTTGCGGTGTTGTATATGCGACCCTATTTGTACGCCTTTAATACCAAGGTATTTTAAGCGTTCCAATTCTTTAACCGCCATGGCTACATCTTGCATAGGCAATGTGCCTAAGCCTAAAAATCGTTTGGGGTAATTGGCTTGTACTGAGGCTATGTGGTTGTTTAATAATTTACTCCAATCCCATGCATCAAGCGGTTTTGCCCAATAATTAAACAATACAGGCACGGTGCATAGTAGCATAGCTTGCACGTTGTGTGCGTCCATATCTTCTATTATACGTTCGGGATTCCAGCAGTTTTCTTGTACTTTTCTAAAAAAACGACCATCGTCGTGCATCATATTAGCAGTACCATCGGGCTGGTGTTGCATAGTTACGAAACCTCCGTAGCCATATTTTTTTTTAAGGTCGGGCCACGAATGTGGCAGTATGTGTGCGTGGCAATCTATTTTAAGCATTGACTATTTTTTGTTTTTCTATTTTCACACAAATATAGCAAATTGCTTAGTTATTGCGTTAGATGAAAATATGGAGATTTGAGATAATACACGATACGTTAAAATCAATGGTTTATTTTATTCTAAATCCTACTACCATCATATCATCTATTTGTAATGTTTGGTTATACATCCATTCGTTAATAAATAGGGATACGTGCGAGTGTTGGGCTTGGCAAGGCATAGTTGCTGTGTGTTGTAGTATGGTTTTGAATTTACTGTAATACACTTTTTTATTGTTAGGGCCTCCTTTTTGGTCGGCAAAGCCATCACTAAACAAATACACCATATCATTGGTTTGTACTGTAAATGTGTTTTGTGTAAAATCGTTTACCGTATTTACGTTCATCGATTGTCTGTCCACCGTTAATTCTATTATTTCGCTATTGCGCACTATTATTATATTATTGCGTGCGCCTGAGTAAGTAAGTATATTAGTTGCGGTGTTTAATTTACACAACGATAAATCCATACCCTCATGAAACTCCTTGGCAATAGCTAGTTTCAACTTTTCTTTAATGCGTTGTTTTATACAATTTAATATATCCGCAGGTTCTGTTATTTTTTGTTCGTTTACCGCATATTCCAATAAGTCGTAGGCGAGTATGCTCATCATAGCTCCTGGTACACCATGCCCAGTACAATCTACCGCACTTACTATTATGTTGTTGTGGTCTATTTTATTTATCCAATAAATATCGCCACTTACAAAATCTTTGGGCTGATAAAATATAAAATACTCTTGGCTAAATTCTTTTAGGTCGGCATCGCCAGGCATTAGCAGTTCTTGTATGTGCTGGGCATATACTATGCTATCGTGTATGAGTTCGTTTTTACGAGCTAGCAAATTATGCGCAGTTTGAATTTCGTTGTTTTTTTGTTCTAATAACGCATTCGCTTTTTGTTTGGCTTTTAAGTTTTTGTATATAAATAATGCTAAGGCTATCATAAGTAATAACACTATTCCAATGGCATAAAACAATATGCGTTGTTGTTTTAGTTTAGCGTCGTTTATTTCGTTGTCTTTGTTGAGTAGTGCTATTTTAGTTTCACGATTGTCTATTTCGTAAGTAGCATTAAGTTGATTTAACTTTTCAGTTTCTTCGGCATTAAATAAATTGGCAAGTATAGCATGATATTTTACGTTATAGTAATACGCACTATCGTATTTGTTTATTTTACTATAGCTGTGTGATAATTCCTTAAATGCCTCTATACATTCAGGGTGATCGCCATAATCTATGTTTGTACTTACTACTTTATTTAAAATGGCTATAGCCGCAGAATAATTTACTCGTGCATTATTCACACCACCTAGGTATGTGTATAATTCTACATCGGTAAAGGTAGAGTCTTTTATTTCTTTTGCTAAAACCAAACCTTGGTTACAAAACAATTCACATTTTGAGTAATTTTTATTTAACAAATAACATTTAGATAGGTTGCAATAATCAAATAGCAATTCGTTTTTATTATTATCTTTTTTGTTTTGGTCAAAATTATTTGTTTGATAATATATAGCAGAATCAATGTAATTTAAACCAATATTACTGAGCGCTAACTGTGTATTGGCATCTCTTATAAGTCCTTTGTTATTTAGTTTTTTCGCACCAGTTAATAATTTAAATAAATATTTTTTACCTAACAAATAGCTTTTATTATCAAAATAAATGCGTGCAATTTTTTTATATATTTCGCATACTCTTTGATTTTTATTTGTTGTTTCATAATAATTGAGCGCCAATAAAAAATGATGTAACTCTTTGTTTTTATTTTCGTTACTAAGGTTAAGATTATGCGCTTGCCCTAAACGCCAGTTAGCAAAAGCCTTTCGTTTTTCGTCTTGTACTTTATTAGCTATAAACAGCGATTTATTTAAATAAAAAATAGCAGTATCGTACAGTTCGGTTGTAATAAAATAGTGCTCTCCTATTTGATAATAGGCATCGCACATAGTAGTATCGTGCTTAGCATTTTTTAGTACTATGTGTAGGCTATCTAACGTTTTGTTTTGTGCAAATACAGTAGTAGCATAGCCCATTATTAGCCATGCTACTATACTTAGTATTTGCAACGTATGTTTCAATTTTACCTTACAATCTACCATTGGTTATTTCATCTACCACTGCAGGGTCAAGTAATGTAGAGGTGTCGCCTAAGTTACTTGTATCACCCTCGGCTACTTTACGTAGTATGCGTCGCATTATTTTTCCGCTACGTGTTTTGGGTAAGCCGCTTACTATTTGTATTTTATCGGGCTTAGCTATTGCACCTATTATTTTGGTAACCTCGGCAAGTATTTCTTTGCGTAATAATTCGTGGTCTTTGTTTGTGTTGGTATTTATTACATAAGCATATATACCTTGCCCCTTAATATCATGCGGATAAGCAACTACTGCGCTTTCTACAATATCAGGGTGAGCATTTATAGCACTTTCTACTTCAGCAGTTCCTATGCGATGTCCGCTTATATTCATTACATCGTCCACACGCCCTGTAATGCGGTAATAGCCATCTTCATCTCTACGGCAACCATCACCTGTAAAATATAAATTTTCGTAAGTTGAAAAATAGGTGTCCTTGCAACGCTTGTGATCGCCGTAAGTGGTACGTATCATACCAGGCCATGGAAACTTTATACAAAGATTTCCCTCTACATTATTACCCACTATTTCCATTCCTTTTTCATCAACTAATATAGGTTGTACACCTGGTAATGGTAGTGTTGCAAATCCAGGTTTGGTAGGCGTTATACCTGCTAGTGGCGATATAAGTATGCCACCTGTTTCGGTTTGCCACCATGTATCTACTATGGGGCAATTTCCTTTGCCTATATTGGTATTGTACCATTCCCACGCTTCTACATTTATAGGTTCGCCCACACTACCCAATACCTTGAGCGACGCTAATGAGTAAGGTTGCACAAAATCTAATCCGCAACCTTCCAATGCTCTTATGGCGGTAGGTGCTGTGTAAAAGTGTGTTACTTTATATTTATCTACCGTTTGCCACAATCGGCTAGCGTCGGGGTAAGTAGGTACACCTTCAAACAATACACTTGTAGCTCCTGCTAACAAGGGTGCGTAGGTAATGTAGGTATGCCCTGTAACCCAGCCTACATCGGCAGTACACCAAAATATATCCTCCGCATTATTACTATTGTATTGAAACACATTTTCAAACGAATATTGCGCATACACCATATAGCCTGCGGTGCTATGTTGCACCCCTTTGGGCTTTCCTGTACTGCCCGAAGTATAAAGTATAAATAATGGGTCTTCGCTATCCATAGTAGTTGCAGGGCATTCTACTGATGCGTTTTGCATTACATCGTTCCAATATACGTCTCGCCCTTGTTGCATAGTATGCGCTGCGCCTGTGCGTTGATATACAATAACAGTACTTACACTTGGACATTGCTCCAATGCACTATCAGCCACGTTTTTAAGCGGAATATCTTTTGCACCACGGTACGCACCGTCAGCTGTTATGAGTAACTTACATGAACTATCTTGTATGCGACTTTCTAATGCGCTTGCACTAAATCCGCCAAATACAACATTGTGTATAGCGCCTATACGTGCGCAAGCAAGTAGGCTTATTACGGTTTCGGTTATCATGGGCATGTATATACATACACGGTCGCCTTTGTTTACACCATAGTGTTTTAGCACGTTAGCGAGCTTGCATACTTGTTCGTGTAATTGTGCATAGGTTATGCTTGTGGCTTGCTCGTGCGGGTTATTTGGTTCAAAATAATAGGCTATTTTATTGCCTTTGGTAGCCAAATGTCTGTCCAAACAATTCTCAGTAATATTGAGTTGTGCGCCTTTGTACCACTCTATTTTAGGTGCAGTAAAATTCCAATTTACTACCTCGTCCCATTTGCGTTTCCATGTAAATGATTGTGCTACGGAGTCCCAAAATTGTGTAGGGTTTTCAACGCTTAGGGCGTATTGTTGTTGATATTCTTCAAATGTGTTTATACGTACCATACTGCTATATAGTTTAAAGTTTAGTTAGTTAAAAATACTATTTTAAATGGACTAAACTAACGGTATTAGCATAAGGTTACTAGAACTGTAAATTTTAAAGATATAACCAAAGTCAATAATAATGGTTTACTCAGCCATAAATGGTGGGGTTATAGATAACGAGGTGTGATTAGCAAACTCTTAGTCTACTTAATTTTATGTGGACTAACTTTTTAATTATAAAATTAACACATTATCAAATTTCTAAATTAAATTAAATTAACTCATTATCACTTCCAACATAGCTATATCACTAAAATCTCGTGGTGTTTTTATATGCGTTACACCCGCTTGTAGCAATGCTTTGGCGGTACTTTCGCCTATGGCTATGTACGAGCCATTTACATCAATACTATTGTTAATTAAGTACGATGTAACATTGCTTGGGCTTGTAAATACATATACATTATGCGGAGTAATAAGGGCAGGTGTAGTTATAGTTTCGTACACTACCGCATCAATAACTTGTGCTGTATTATGTGCTTGTTGTTGGATGCTACGATTGCCCGCTTTAGCTTGTGGAAACAGTACGGTGTTATTAGTTTGTACTTGCTTAAAAAATGCCTTACCTATTTCTTCTATGTTGTTGCCTTTCCCTATAAAGTGTATTTGGGTTACATAATTATATAACTCCTGTGCAGTAGCATCGCCAAGTGTTGCCATTTTTACAGTAGGCGAAATTTGTTTTGCTTGCTCAAAAAAATGATGAACGGCATTTTTGCTGCTAAAAAATATCCAGTCGCTTGTGGGTATTTGTGGCAAAATTATCGTTTGTGTTTTTATTAACGATTGAACACTTAGGGCGTATCCATTGCCTTGTAATGCATTTTTTAGCACATCATTAAATTTAACATCACGAGATATAAAAACAGATTTAGGTGTGTTTAAGCGTAATAAACTGAGTATATGTTGTGCATCAATAGTTGGTGCGGTGTAACTATAATGTAAGGCTGCGCCGTTTATATTGTGGGCATGCGCCACGTGTATAGTATATTCGTTATTGTTTTGGTAGCAATATACACCTAATGGCAATTGGCAGCCACCGTCCAATTGATTTAATATAAAGCGTTCTAGACCAATGCGCTTACATGTACCTTCGTGATGCAGAAATTGTAAAGCGTCAAAGGTATCTAAGTCGTTGCTGCGTATTTGTAGTGCTAATGCGCCTTGCGCAGGTGCGGGTACAAATTGTGTAGGATTAAGTTTTATGTATTTTAAATCGCTCAAGTCAAGTTCCAAACGTTCTACACCAGCAGCAGCAAGTAGTATAGCATCGTATTGTCCTGCACGTAATTTTTCTATACGAGTTGGTACATTGCCACGTAAGTCTTTAAGTTCCACATCGTTGCGCAATGTGCGTACTTGTGTTTTTCTACGTGCCGATGATGTGCCAATAACCGCTCCTGCTTTTACATGCAAAGGTGCATTATGTACATAACTTTCGTTACGCACCAAAAGTAATTCGCTTGGGTCGTGGCGTTCGGTAATGGCTGCTATCATTAGCCCATCAGGGTGAGTGGTAGGTAAATCTTTGTGCGAATGTACTGCTAAATCTATTTCTTTGTTAAGCAAGGCCTCTTCCAATTCTTTGGTAAAAAAACCTTTACCCTCCAGTTTTTCAAAGCTGGTATTCCATTGTTGTGTGCGGTCGCCAATGGTCGATATTATTTTTAATTCAACTACATTACCTTGCTTTTCCAATTCGCCTTTTATGTAATGTGCTTGCCACAATGCAAGCTGCGAGCCACGTGTACCTATGGTTATATTCATTGTGTTAATTAATTTCTTCTAATAAAATATCTTTTGCCATTATCATAGGTACGCTTATGTATTTTTTTTCTATAAAGTCTATAATTTTAGTAAGTACCTCGCGCGATTGTTCATCAAGTTGTTCCAAATCTTTAGCAAAAACGCTATTTACAGCGTTGTTACGTATTTCTTTTACCTTACGTGGTACATCGCTCATGGCAACTTCTACCTTGCGTGTTTTGTACAATAGTTCAAACGCAGCTATATTTTCGTGTATTATTTTTTTGCAACTGCCTAATTCTTTTTCACGCTTTGCAATGTTTTGTTGCGCAATGTGTTGTAGGCTTTTTACTTCAATTAAATTTACGTTGTGTTCGTTTAAAATATCTGTATCAAAATCATTGGGAACTGCCAAATCTACTACTGTTTTGGTGTTTTTGTTTCCTGCTAATAATGTAGCATATTGTGCTTTGGTAATAATAGTTTCGGTAGCTCCTGTACAGGTTAATAGCACATCAAAGCCTTGGTTAAAGGTAGCTAAGTCGTTTAATGGGTAGGCTTTACCATTTACTTCGTTAGCCAGTTTTTGAGCATTGGCAAGTGTTCTGTTAAATATATGAAAGTTGGTTACACCAAATTTTTTCATAAAACGCACCATATTACTATTGGTAACGCCTGAACCTACCACTACCACGCACGCCGAAGCATCTACACCTATTTCTTTTAATTGATTAAACGCCAACGATACCACCGATACTGGGTTGCGGGCTATGTTGGTTTCGGTATATACTTGCTTAGCGCAGTTTATGGTTTGTTTTATTACAATGCGCAACATATCTCCACACAAACCATTGCTGGCGCAGCGTTCGTAGGCTTCGCGCACTTGTGTTATAATTTCACGTTCGCCTAATACTAACGAATCTATACTTGCTGCTACTTTAAATATATGTTTTATAGCACCTTCGTTTTCGTACTGTATGGCATTGTAGGATAAGTGCGTAAGTAATGTGCTATTAATGTGTGGGGCAAATACCATAAGCAATTCGCTAGGCGATATATGTTCGGTATTTGTTTTGTGTACAATAAAAAACTCTACTCTATTGCAGGTAGATAAAAACATTAATTCTTCTAACTGAAAATGTTGCTTGAGATGGTGCAACTGTTGCGAATACTGGTCATCAGCCAAATGCAGCTTGCCAATATCTGCAATATCTAGTTGCTTATGTGTAAATGCTATTACTTTAAATCGTTCCAAAATACAGTGTCTTTTTTTATCGACTTAAAGATGGCAAATCTTTGTACGAGTGTTGTCATACGTTTGTCATTAGCGTATGATTTTTGTCATAAACATAATTAGCCAAAAGCATAACAAGGGAGCATGTTCCCTTGTTAAAAAATAATTATTTATACGCTGGCACGTCCATTATTAATACTTCGGCGGCCGAATTAGTGGTAATTATAATGTTAGGTTCGTTCCATACACCTAGTCCATCACGGTCTTGGAGTACATGGGTAAGTACGGTTACACTGCCACTTATTACAAATATGTATATACCATTACCTTCTTTTTTTAGGTCGTAATTAATGCTTACATCAGCATCTAATTTGCCTAAATGAAACCACGCATCTTGGTGTATCCACACTCCCTCATCATCAGCATTGGGCGATAATATTTGTTGAAACTTATTTGTGTTGTCGCCTGCATTAAGCGTTAATTGTGCATAGCGTGGTGTTACATTGTGTTTGTTGGGAAACAACCATATTTGCAACAGCTTTAAATCGTCGGTTTTACTTGCGTTATATTCGCTATGTTCTACACCTGTACCTGCGCTCATTACTTGTATATCGCCACGTTTTATACGTCCTATATTCCCCATATTGTCACGGTGTTCTATTTCGCCTTCTAATGGTATGGTTATTATTTCCATATTGTCGTGCGGGTGCATTCCAAAACCCATTCCGCCTGCTATACAGTCATCATTTAATACACGTATTACCCCAAAGTGCATACGCTCACGGTTTTGATAGCCTGCAAAGCTAAAGGTGTGTTTGGCGTGTAGCCAACCGTGGTTAGCTTCGCCACGTGTATCAGCTTTGTGTAATGTAATGTTACTCATGTGTTAGTTTAGTTTTTAGTTAAATTATAAATATCATGCTTACGTAGGTATAGCAAGGGTTTGTGCAATGTATATAGTGTTTCGTTATGTGCATTACTCACGCTTATTAGTACAGTATATTCTGCGCAATTATCGTGAGCGTGTATGCAGGGCAATTCGGTTACGGTAACGGTGTCGGTTGCGGTTGCCAATGCGTACTGTATAACCCACGCTGTTACCGCTTGCTTGTTTTGCAATAGGTTAGGGTCGTTAGGGTTTTTGAAGAATAGAGGCATTGGTGATGGGTTATTGTGGTGCAAAATTAGTAATTTACAGTAGTGTTTTTAAACAAAAAATGTGCATGTAAATTAATAATGTATAGATTCGTAAAAAAATAGAAAACACATTTTTTCACACATGGCATTAGCAGCAATACAAAACTATTATAACGAGGTAGAACGTATTATACGTTTTGGTGGTACACGTAAGGAAACTGCGGTACGCACGGCGTTTATTACTTTATTAAATAGTTATGCGCAAACCAAAGATTTAATGCTAGTAACAGAAGTTAGCATAAAAGTAAATGGTAAAATAATAACTCCTGATGGTACGTTGAAGGACTCGTTAAGACAAGCATGGGGCTATTACGAAAGTAAAGACGAACACGACGATATAAATATTGAAATAGAAAAAAAGTTTGCGAAAGGCTACCCTAACGACAACATATTGTTTGAAGATAGCCAAACTGCCGTACTCTTTCAAGCGGGTATTGAGGTTATGCGAATTACAGTAAACGATGATAAAGGACTAGATAGAATATTAAAAGAGTTTATTACTTATCAACCTAAAGAAGTTGGTCAGTTTAGACAAGCTATAGAATTATTTAAACAAGATGTTCCAAGAGTTACTGAAACGATAAAAGGCATTATTCAGGAGCAACAAATTAGTAATAAAAAATTTATTGATGCACAATATAACTTTATAGAATTATGTAGAGAAAGTATTAACCCTGCCATAACCACAACAGATGTGCAGGAAATGATGATACAGCATATACTAACAGCTGATATTTTTAATACCATATTTGGCGAGTCACATTTTCATAGAGAAAATAATATTGCTAAAGAATTAGAAAATGTAATAGAAACTTTTTTTACTGGTAATATTCGTAGAGCAACATTAGGAGTAATACAAAATTATTACGTAGCTATAAACGCTGCAGGAGCAGGTATTGCCGACCATCACGAAAAGCAACGTTTCTTAAAAGTTATTTACGAAACATTTTACAAAAGTTATAATCCCAAAGCGGCAGATAAATTGGGAGTAGTATATACGCCAAACGAAATTGTAAAATTTATGATAGAAACTACAGACTATTTATTGCAACAAAATTTTGATAAAATGTTGCAAGATAAAGGAGTAGAAATACTAGACCCCGCAACAGGTACAGGCACATTCATCTGCGATATTATAGATTATATACATCCTAGTAAATTAGCCTATAAATACCAACATGAGCTACACGCCAACGAAGTGGCTATATTGCCTTATTACATTGCCAACTTAAATATAGAGTTTACCTACAAACAAAAAATGAAACAGTACCTAGAGTACGAAAACTTATGCTTTGTAGATACGTTAGATAATGTAGGCTTTAGTTTTAAGGGTAAACAGACTGATATATTTGGATTAAGTGCAGAAAATGCGTTACGTATAAAAAAACAAAACGAGAAGCAAATATCTGTTGTTATTGGTAATCCACCTTATTATGCAAACCAAGCTAATGAGAACGATAATAATAAAAACAGAGAGTACAAAGTAATAGACAAACGTATTAAAGATACGTTTATAAAATATAGTACAGCGCAAAAAACCAAGGTATATGATATGTACGCACGCTTTTACCGTTGGGCAATGGACAGGATAGGAGATGATGGCGTTGTTACGTTTATAACTAACCGTAGCTTTATTGATAGTAAAACGTTTGATGGATTTAGACAATGTATTTCTAACGAATTTTCGTTGTGCTACATAGTGGATTTAGGAGGAGATATTAGAAAAAATAATAATAATATAACAAAAGGAAACGTATTTAATATACAAACTGGTGTAG
>JBEBIC010000324.1:0-2825 GCA_040080595.1 Bacteroidia bacterium
TTTTTTTATTCATAGTCTTTGATTTCTTCAAAGTTAAGTATATTAAGCGACACAGAGATTTCTAGCACCAGAAATGTCTATTACCCCTTTTTTAAACTCTAACACAATCGTTTTGGTAGTTCTTTCTTCACTTCTAAAAACGTTTGTTTAGCGCTTATATTAGCCCTAATTTAAAAGCCCTAACATCTACGATGTTAGGGCTTTTAAAAAATAGCCAATGTTATTGGTTACTTATTTTTTCTTAGCTACTGCTTTTTTAGCTACAACTTTTTTAGCTACTGCTTTCTTAGCTACAACTTTTTTAGCGGCTACTTTTTTAGGAGCTGCTTTTTTCACAACTTTTTTAGCTGCTGCTTTTTTAGGAGCTGCTTTTTTCACAACTTTCTTAGCTGCTACTTTTTTAGCTACTGCTTTTTTAGGAGCTGCTTTTTTTACTACTTTCTTAGCTGCTACTTTTTTAGCTACTGCTTTCTTTGGTGCTGCTGCTTTCTTAGGAGCTGCTTTTTTTACTGTTGCCATTGTTAGTTAGTTTTTAATTGTTTGTGTATTACAAATATTGTAAAACTATGAAGTGAACAAGCATATACTACTACTTAATTATTAACACATAATTGTTAATTCTAATTATAACTAAACAGCTACATGGGTAGTCTGTAATGTCTTTAAAAACAATACATATATAAATATCTATATATGTATATATGTATATTTAACTTTTGCAATTGTCAATAACGTTAGTTGCACTGTTTTTATTTAGTGCGTTTATACATATAAAAACAAAAACTACTTAACGTAACGTGTAGTTGTTAGTTAGTTTATAGCCACGCAAAAAATCGGGTGTGTTCATACGTTTTTTACCTGCAAGCTGCAAGCTATCTATACCTATAATTCCGTGTGATGTATGTATGTTAAAATACGTTTTACCATCAGTATTTATACTTACTGTATCACTTGTTGTATGTGTGTCTATAAGTGTTGTAGCAAATACTTTCATACTTGTTTCTATACCGTTTTCATCAACTAATACGGTATGTGCAGTAGGGTAGGGGCTTAACCCTCGCACTACATTGTGTATGTGTTGTGCAGTAGTAGTCCAGTCTATTTTTGTATTGTCTTTAAATAATTTTGGTGCGTGTTTTAGTTCACTTTCATTTACTATAGTAGCTTGTGGTTGTTCTACTATGGTGTTGTGTATTAATCCATCAATTGTTTTTACAATTAACTCGCCACCTAAGTGCATAAGCGTATCGTGCAGTTCGCCTGCATTCATGTTGGGTGTTATAGGCACAGCTTGGTGCAATAATATGTTGCCTGTATCTATTTGATGTTGTAACTTAAATGTAGTAATGCCTGATTGTTGTTCGCCATTTATCACCGCCCAATTAATAGGTGCCGCACCACGGTAGTGAGGCAGTAGCGATGCATGCAAATTAACAGTGCCCATAGCTGGCATGTTCCATACCACTTCGGGCAACATACGAAACGCTACCACTATTTGCAAGTCGGCTTTATAGGTTTTAAGTTCATTTATAAAGTCTTCGTTTTTTAATTTTTCGGGCTGTAATACAGGTATATTGTTGGCTACGGCATATTGTTTTACTGCGCTCTCGGTTACTACTTGTCCGCGGCCTGCGGGCTTATCGGGTGCGGTTATTACGGCCACTACGTTGTAGTTGGCTTTTATAATTGCATCTAATGTGGTTACGGCAAATTCGGGTGTGCCTAAAAATATAATACGTGGTGATGTTGTCATGGGTAGTGGTGTGTGTTTGTAAAAATAAAACGTGTCTTATTAGTTGTGTAACTAATGTAAGACACGTTAATTTTAATATGTTCTTAGTTACTCACTTCACGGTGGCTGAGCGGAGCCGAAGCTCTAGTCGTATATGGGCTTCGACTACGCTCAGCCACCGTGATGTGAATGTGTTGTTAGATTATTTATAATGCTTTTTATTATTTACCTCTTGCCTTTGAACACGTAGTGTTTTCGGTTATACGCACCAACTCATACCGTTTCATTTCGGTTTTAAGTTTAGCTATAAACTTTTTTTGCTTGCGTTTTTTTAACTCTGTTAATTTAAAACAGCAATCGTATTCGCCTTCGCGTCCCCAACCATTTTTTTCAAATGCAGGCTTAGTACTTTGGCTATCTATAAATTTTTGAAACGTCTCTCCTGCTTTTTTATCAGTACCTGCTCCATAACTTATAAAGCTCACTTTTACGGCATATTTTTCTTCAGTTTGTTGTTGTGCTTGTGCTGTGTAGCTTGCTGTTATTAATGCTAATGCAAGACTTACTTTTTTTAATGTGTTTTTCATTAGTTCTATTTTTTAAATTGATTTATAATTGAGTTGATTTATACTTTAGAGGAACGTAACAAATTTAATGCTAAAGTGCTCCAAGCCACTATTAACAGTACTCCGCCAATAGGTGTTACAGGTCCTAATAATTTAAAATGCGTAGCTAACAACAAATAAATAGAACCACTAAAGCACAACGTACCTGCTATCATACAATTATTAATAACCTTAATATTACGCAACGGAAAGTGCACGTGTATTACTTGTATAATAAGTAGCGCCAATGCGTGATAGAGTTGGTAGCGTACTGCGGTTTCAAAACTTAGCAGTTGCTCAGGTAACAATACTGCTTTAAGCGCATGCGCACCCAAAGCCCCAAGCATTACTGCTGTGGCTGCCAAGAGTGCGCCTATGCCTGTTATTTTATTATTAAACATTATGTATTAAAATTCGGCGTTGCGTGGTGTACGAGGAAATGGAATAATGTCGCGTACGTTGGTCATACCTGTAAGGAATAACAACAA
>JBEBIC010000071.1:0-12196 GCA_040080595.1 Bacteroidia bacterium
TACTGTAGGAATACCAAACGCGTTACCATAATTACCAATGCCTTTAACCACGCCACGTACCAACCATTTGGTTTTATCCAAACTTAAATCGCCAAAACGCAAACTGTTCAGTTGCGCAATAGGACGTGCGCCCATGGTAAATATATCACGGTTAATGCCGCCTACACCAGTAGCAGCGCCTTGGTAAGGCTCAAGTGCCGATGGGTGGTTGTGCGATTCAATTTTAAAACAACATGCTTGTCCATCGCCAATATCAACCAATCCAGCATTTTCTTCGCCTGCTTTTACCAGCATACGTGCGCTATCTTTGGGCAATGTTTTAAGCCACGTAATAGAGTTCTTGTACGAGCAATGTTCGCTCCACATTACAGAGTATATACTTAGCTCGGTAAAGTTAGGTACACGCCCTAATATCTCATTTATTTTATCAAACTCTTCGGGTAATAAACCTAAGGCTTTTGCGTCTGCTACTGTGGTAAGTTGTGTGGAATAAAGTGGTGTCATAGAGTTATAATTATGAAGTGGAAGTGATGTTTTAAATATGGGTTAAATTTAGGGATTTTAATTAACGTGTAAAAAACATTTACTCAACATCTGCCGTAAATTATGTACTTAATTAAATTAAAAAAGCCACAACTAATAGTTGTGGCTTTTTTAATTTAAAATACTTGTAATAACTTACTCTACTACAATTTTTTTGGTAGTACGGTTTGTTCCGTTTACTGCATTTACAATATAAATACCTGCGTTAAGCGTTGATAAATCTATAGCTTCGTTAGCGTTCATTTTTTGTGTCATTACTGGCATACCAATAATGTTGTGTAACGTTACTGTTGCATTAGCGTTTACTACTAATTTGTTATTGTTGTAACGTACCGCTATGTTTTCAAAACGTTTAGCGTTGCTAATAGCTGTAACTCCTGTTGCTTTTACACAAAAATCGTCAAAACTCATGTTTCCTGTTGATTTAGTATAAACAAATTTTACTACGTGTTCTGATGAGTAAATAACTTCAGAGAAAAATTGACCTGCAACAGCAATATCAGCTTTTTTAATTGTTTTTATAGAATACATTAATGAGGTGTCAAAACCTACTAAAATATCTAAACTGCTTATTGAATCAAGGCTATTTCCTTTTAACCAAAAAATGATAGAATCGCCGTTGGCAGCAGTAAATGTTGGCGATATTAATGTAGCTTTTAATGGCGATGCTGCTGCTACCGATGTAAATTTAAACGCATTTGTACCACTTGGACCACATGATGTTGCTGATGTGTAAACATTTCCTGTTGGCGCTGCGTTTAGGTTCATTCCTATCCAACCTGCTGGTAAAGCAGTTTCGCTACCAGAATATTGTGTAAAATTTTCGCCTAATATGCAGGT
Organism: Bacteroidia bacterium; assembly: GCA_040080595.1. Classification (GTDB taxonomy): domain Bacteria; phylum Bacteroidota; class Bacteroidia; order UBA4408; family UBA4408; genus JACMRI01. The sequence goes on from JBEBIC010000071.1 coordinate 1,384, forward strand.
TTGTGCATTAACAGCTGTTGTAGCAATAGCTATTGAAAGAATTGTTGAGTAGATTTTTTTCATACTTAATTGAGTTTTTAATTGTTAGTTGATTATTTATTTATAACAAATGTAATTTATTTAAACCAAAAAACCGCACTATAAATACTACAGTGCGGTTTTTTTAACTATTATTTAACGTTACTTATTTGTTGATGAACAATTTTTGAGTGTAAATAGTAGCACCAGTATTTACTTGTACTACATACGTACCATTGGCTACATTGTTTAACTGTATAGTTTGTGTAGTATTGGTTTGTATTGCGGTGTAAACTACTTCGCCCATTACGTTGTATATGGTTATGCTTGCATTAGTAGCATTTACGGCTAGTGTAAACGCTCCGTTGTTAGGGTTAGGATATACGTTTACTAATTTGCTAGCTGTTATGTTTTTAACCGCTACTGGTTGTGTTATTACACTGTCCGATTTAATACAAAAATCATCAAATGCCATATTACCTAAACCTTTGGTGTAAACAAATTTCAAATAATGCTCAGTACCATTAAGTGCAAGTGCTACAAACTGACCTGCTGGCGCTACGTTGTTTTTATTTATAGTGGTTAGTAATGTCATAGTGGTAGTATCTGCACCTGCAAATACATCTAACTTACTTACTGTATCTAGGCTATTACCTTTTACCCAAAACGTAACCGAATCGCCTGCTAATGCGTTAAACGCTGGGGTAAATAATGTTGCTGTATTTACACCAAACTTAAACGAGTTAGCACCACTTGGGCCTGCCGATGTTGCTGATGTATAAACGTTACCTGTTGGCGCAGTACTTAATCCTGTACCCGTCCAATCTGTTGGTAATGCTGCTGCACTACCTGTGTAGCTTGTAAAGTTTTCGGCTAAGAAACAGCTTTGAGAATCTATGTTGTTAATGGTTACTTGCTGTGTAAGTGTATCTGAACATGTTCCTGCCGAATCGGAAACGGCTAACACAACTGTGTAAGTACCGTTAGCAAAATAGGAGGTTGATTCCATATCGTTATAACCCATTATAAAGTTACCAAAATCCCACGTGTAATTAGTGGTAGCTGTAGTACCTGTTGATGTGCTAATATAATCAACCGTACCACCTGTGCCTATTACGTAAGTAAAGTTAGCTGCTAGGTTACATGTTGGTGCAACACCAATATTGGTAATGGTAATTGCTTTTGTAATGGTATCGTTACCACAACCACCAAATACTATTAACGCTGCGTTATATGTACCGTTTGCTGCGTATTGATAATCGGGGCTTGTAGTAAATACATTTGCCGACGTATCTCCAAACGACCACGAATAATTGCTTGTAGTATCTATAGATGTATTAGTAAAATGTACTAAACCCATAGTGTCTAAAGCATAGCTAAAATTAGCACTTACCATACAAGGTTGTACGCTTGCTGTATCCGATTTAATACAAAAATCATCAAACGCCATATTACCTAACGATTTGGTGTAAGCAAATTTCAAGTAATGCTCAGTACCATTAAGCGCAACCGATACAAACTGACCTAAAGCTGCTATGTTGTTTTTATTAACTGTTTTAATTAATGCCATAGTGGTGGTGTCAGCACCTGCAAATACCTCTAACTTACTAAGTGTATCTATGCTGTTACCTTTTATCCAAAATGTAGCCGAATCGCCTGCATTTACATTAAACATAGGTGTAAGTAAATATGCAGTGTTTGTTTGAAATTTAAACGAGTTTAAACCACTTGGCCCACACGATGTAGTAGATGTATAAGCATTACCCGATGCGTTTAAATTAACTCCAACCCAGCCCAATGGCAATGCGGTAGCGCTACCTGAATAACCTGTAAAATTTTCGCTCATAAAGCAAGTTTGCATAGGTGCTACTGGTATGTTGGTAATAGTTATGGTTTGAATAAGTGTATCGTTACAACCGTTAGCAACTATAAGTTGTACATTATACGTACCATTTGCAACATAAGAATGAGAAGGGCTTGTAGCAGTAGATGAAGTAGCATCTCCAAAACTCCAGTTGTTAGTAGCTACACTACCTGTTGATGTATTAGTAAAATGTACTAAACCCATTGTATCTACTACAAATGTATAATTAGCGGTTAGCGCACAAGGAGGTGTAGGTACGCTTGATACAGTAATAGATGTAGTTGCTGAATCAGCGCAAGTTAATGAAGTATCATTAAGAGTAAGTGTTACGTTATAATTTCCGTTAGCGGTATAGCTGTAATCAAAGCTTGAAGCTGTATCCGTGCTACCATCTCCTAAATTCCAGTGGTAAGTAGTGTTAGCTGTAGTACCTGTTGATGTACTTAAAAAATGTACTAAGCCAGTAGTGTCGTAAGTGGCTTGAAAAGCACTCACTAAACCGCAAGCTACAGGATATGTTTTTACACAAAAATCATCAAACGATAAATTGCCTAACGATTTGGTATAAACAAATTTTAAGTAATGATTAGTAGCCATTAGCGGAAGTGTAAAAAACTGCCCCAAAGTAGCAATGTCGTTTTTCTTAATCATTTTTATTGAAGCCATTGTAATGGTATCTGCACCAACAAATATTTCTAATTTACTTACCGTGTCTAAGCTATTGGCTTTTAACCAAAAAGATACCGAATCGCCGTTAGCCACTGTAAACATAGGACTGTAAATCGTTGCAGGAATAGGCGCACCCGCACCTGTAGAAGTAAACTTAAATGAGTTAGCTCCACTTGGCCCACTTGAGCCTACTGTTGTATAATTATTACTTGTAGCAGGTAAACCTGCAGCACGCCAGCCCGCAGGCAAAGCTGTGTTAGTACCACCGTAAGTAGTAAAATTTTGGCTTAACACACAGGTTTGTGCATTAGCCATAATAGCTGTTGCAATAACTGCTAATGCTGTTGTAAATAGTTTTTTCATGACTGTTGTTTTTGGTTTGTTTTAATTTTGTGCAAATGTAAGCCTTTTAAGCCACAAAACCGCATTGTAAATTTTACAATGCGATTTTATTAACCTTTATTTAATATTGCTAATTAGCTGTTACAACTTACTCGCTTATTACTACTTTTTGAGTTGTACCGTTTACGTTTACAAAATACATACCTTGAGGTAAGTTGCTTACGTTTAGTTCTGTAGATAAACCTGTAGCTTTTTGTTGCATAACTTGTTTGCCTATGGCGTCGTACATAGTAATTACGCTATTGTCGTTTTGTGCTATGCTAACAGTTAATTTGTTATTAGCTGGGTTAGGATACATACTTACCAGCGTTTTGTTGATAGTTGTTTTTAAAGCTGTTGGAGCGTTAATATTAATAACATTTACGTTAATAGCTGCGTTAGCTGACGACACTCTGTATATACTTGCTGAGTCGCAGTAAGTAGTTGTACCACAAGAATCAACTGTTGTTAAGCAGATTGTATATGTACCAGCAGTTGCATAAGTGTGTGATGGATACATTCCTGTTGATTGTGCATTATCTCCCCACGACCATGTAGCAGAAGTTACTGACGATGAATAGTTTGGATAAACATTCCATGTTAATGCTACTGACGAATCTTGATAAATAAAGAAGTTAGAACCGCAGGTGTTTCCACCGCTTGGATTTCCGCCACCATTTCCAAAAACATAAAATGAGGCTGTTAGAGTATCTATACAGTTAGCAAACCCTGTATCTGCTGCAATTAACGATACATTAAATATTCCCGCTTGTGTATAAGTGTGCGAAACTGACTGCCACGAAGCACCTGCGTTAAATGTAGCACCATCTCCAAAATTCCAATTACTCCAAGTTGGATTTGCATGTGCTCCTGTTGATGTATTTGTAAAAATAAGAGTTAATCCTGTGGTGTCGTTAGAATCAACCATAGCAGTAAAATTAGCTTGTAAGTTACATGTATTAACTCCATTAATTGTAGAGTCTGCTATAACTAATATAGAGTCGTTATAGGTAATACTAACACAGGCACTATCGTAAATAGTTAGCGACACATTAAAAATACCCACTTGTGGAAATACATGTGAAATAGCTTGTGCTACAGGTATAATAGTATCATTACCATCTCCAAAATTCCAATTAGCCCAAATAGGTGTAGCGGTAAAAATATTACCAGACCCTCCTGTTGATGTATTTGTAAAAATATAGGTTAATCCTGTGGTATCATTAGCATCAACCGTAGCTGTAAAATTAGCCACTAAGTTACAACCTCCACAAGGCTGTAAATTAGTTATAACTACGCTATCTGTAGCATAAGCATAGCATAACGAATCATTACTACCTATTGAAAACGATACTTGATAAGTTCCGTTACACGTGTAAGTGTGAGGCATTACTCCATTAGGAGTTACCATAGCAGTCGTACCATCTCCATAATCAACGTATTGATAATCGGGCATTGAGCCGTTAGTAGAAGAAGAAAAGGTAGCTGTACCTGCAGTATCAACACTTGTGTTAGTAATACTTGCGTTACACGTGCTTTGTGCTTGGCTTGTTAATGCTGCTAACGATAGCATTGCGCTAGCGAATAACGATTTAATCGTTTTTCCGTTTTGTACATTTGTTTTCATAACGTTATATTTTTTTAATGTTGCCTACTCTGCGGTGTGATTTTCGGCTACCTCACTTTCTTATTACACTTATACATAAGGTAGTTAAGAAAGGTTGGGTGGTTTGTAAATTATTTTTGTAATTATTTGTAACTCACGGCTATAGTGGCTTCGCCGTTGTTTATTTGTATGCTATTGGTAGCATTATACAATGTGCAATTAAAATTTATTTTTAATTTTTTTACTAATTCGTTACGCTCATTGTTATCATAACTATCTATGGCTGTTATTTTAAAACTACTGTTAGCAGGTTGTTTGCTTGCGTTAGATGTATATACCACTCCGTTACCATCAGTATAGGTAATAATTATATTAGCAAAAGGCTTTATGTTAGGTATAATGGTAGCAGTGTAATTAGCATCGCAAGCATTTGTTATACCTACTTTTGCAGTGTAGTTTACTATAGTAGTATCTGTAGCATTATCAAGTCTTAATATTACATTATATATACCCGAATCGTTATACGTGTGGGTTGGGTTTGGCACGGCGGAATAACTACTGTCTCCAAAATCCCAATTGTAATTAAAGGGGGCTGTACCGCTTATAATGGTTGTGTTAAAAGTAATTGTTGGGCTTGCTGGTTGTGCAGTACTTGTAATATTTGCTTTAATTTTATTGCCACCATAGCCTATTTTTTGTACGTTACACAATTGGCTATAACACGTTGAGTCGGTAGTAACCGTTAGGCATACATTATACTCGCCCATGGTGGCGTAGGTGTGTATAGGATTAGGTGTATTGGTGGTTGTTCCGTCGCCAAAATCCCAATTATAAACTGATGCTGAATTAATAGTACTTGCCGTAAACTGCACGTTATAAGGTGCGCCACTAACCGTTGTAGTATCTATATAATTATAACTACCCACTTGCAGCGTATTGGTAGCATAGCTTGCGCCGCCTATTGCACTTATTTTAGTATCGTTTATTTGTACCTGAATACTATTATTAGCGGTAGTGTGTTGTTTTAAATTTCCCATAAAGCTGTACAGTCCATTTGTATTTTGTGTGTAACTACTGTACATATAATAGTTGCTAATACCTGCGTTAATGCTCATTGTTACGTTGTTTACATCTCCTTTAAAATAAAAAACAGGTACGTTGGTAATAGCCGTTTCGGGCAGTGTTTTCTTTTTGCAAGAAAACACTGCTATAAGTAGTGTTAATAATAAAAGAGCTATGCGTTTCATATTACAATTGTATTAAGTTATAATTTAATGTAAGTTTTATTCCTGCGTTACGTTGTGTAGTTGCAGAGTTATAAAACGTATTGTTTTTTACATCTAACAAACCATAATAAAACTCCGTGTTTAGGTATAGTTTACTTATCAATTTTCGTTTGTAACATAGCGCTAACTGTACATCATACGTATTAAAACCATTTGGGTAGTTGTTTGCCTTGGTTGGAGTACTTTTACTAAGCACTCCGTTGGTATTGGTGTAGGTGGTTTGTGTTGCGTTAGTACGTAGTAAGTACGCTACGTTAAATCCTGCGCCAATACTATTGTTGGGGGTTAGTGCATAGTATATTTTTATTGGCGCTACTATATAATTTAGTTTTTTTGGTAGTGTAACCGTTTCGTTTTTTTGCACTCCAAAACTATAGTTAGTATTAGTAGAGGTATCGGTACTTGCTTTAAAATGAGTAAGCGCATTATACTGCGCACCTATTGCTAATACTATATTTTTAGTAATAGTGTATATATAATTAATCCCCACTATTGGATTAATACCATAACCCTCTTTAATGTTGTTAGTTTTCCAACCTAATGTATAATTAGCACCCGCCTCTAGGCTTATGTAATTGTGTTTAATTTGTTTAGCAGACTCTTCGGGTATCTTTTTGGTTGTATCAATTGTTGTTTGCGTGCTAGTATTAACAGTGGTTGTAGCTAATTCATTAGGTTTGTTAGTAGTTGTAGCGCTATCCGCAATTACTATAGTGCTTGGTGTTAATTCGTTTGTGTTAATAATTGTATTAGTACTAACTACCGTTGCATTAGTTGTTGCGTCGTTAATAGTACTAGCGTTGTGTAACGTTTCTTTTGTTGTATTGTTTTTGTTGTCGTTAGTGTTTTCAATAGAGGTAAAACGTTCGTTTTTTATACTATTAACAGGGCTTTCGGAGATGTTATTATTTACATTATTATTCTTTTTTTGTTGTTTCGCTAGTTGCTTACTTAGTTTAGTTATTCCTTTTTGTTGCTTAATAGCGGCTGTCGCTTGCGTGCTTACGTAAGCAGTTGTTTCGCTTTGTTGTGCTGTTTTTGTTGTGTTATTGTCAGTAGAAATATTTTTTTTATTTGTTACCTCAACAAGTTGTGAGGCTTTATTTGCAATGGTTTGGGTAGTTTTGTTTTTAAATATAGGTGCTATTTTTTGTTTATTTTGTTGCGCTATTGCGGTTGCTTTTTGTACCGTATTGATACCGTTAGTTAATGCTGGTGTAGTAGAAGTATTTACTATAGCATCGCTGGTAAGTGTTGTTGGAGCTACATTATTAAATAATAACAAATACACCCCACCTATTAGCAAGGCACTACAGCTCGACAAAAAAAACCAAAACAAACGACGTTTCTTTTTTTCTTGTGCGTTTAGGAGTGCTTGCGCTTTATCCCAGTTGGCTTCGTCAAACGAAAACTCGTCTACTTCCAACTTAGCATTAAGTATGTGTTTAAATTTTTCTTCGCTGTTCATTTTATAATTTGTTTGCGAGTAAATTAATTCCGTGTAACATTTCTTTCAGTTTTTCTCGTGCCGAATTTAAATGCCATTTGCTTGTACCTTCGCTTATATGCAGGAGTTCGGCTATTTCGGCATGCTTGTATCCATCAAGACAATATAAGTTAAATACTTGTCTGCTTGCTGGTGGTAGTTGTGCTATGAGGGTATATATTTGGTCGGCATTTATTTTGCTTATTGCCTCGTTTATTTCGGTGTATGGGTCGTGGTTGCTATATTCATCAATATACTGAATGGTATCGTAGTGTATTTTTTCTTTTTTGTATTCGTTTATAAGTGTGTTTATCATTACACGACGCACCCATGCTTTAAACGGCACTTCGGGTTTGTATTTATCTAGGTTAGTTAGTATTTTTAAAAAGCCAACATTGAGTTGTTCCTTAGCCGTTTCTTCGTTTTTGGTATAGCGCACACATATACTCATCAAATAACTGTAGGTGGCTTTATACAACGCATACTCAGCCCTCCTCTCACGAAGCATACAGGCACTTAATAGTGCGGGCTCAATAGTTGTTAAATCCATACAGGTGTAATAGTTATAAAAGTAATGTCATATATATGTTGTACTTATTGGTTGTAACACTTATACAAGCGTACAATAGTAAAGGTTGGGTAAGTGCTAAAGTTTTTTTTAGCGCAACAAAAAAAAGCGTTACGATAAACTAAGTTTATCGTAACGCTTTGTAATAACGGAAATTAATTGTTAAAATTTAAACTATTCTACAATTAATTTTTTTACTGTTTTATTTCCGTTTGATGTAAGTACTATTAAATACACACCACTGGTAAGTTTAGCAGTATTTACATCGTAAGTATGTGCGCCTTGGTTAAGGTTTCCTGCATATACTTGATTAACTGTTTGTCCTAATAAATTAGTAACTGCAATATTTACGGTTGCTGTTTTTTCTAATTCAAAATTAATAATAGCTTGTGTAGTAGCTGGGTTAGGGCTAACCGAAAAACTATTTAACGATGCTGCTGTGTTTTTTACACTTGTAACTATACTTGAAAGTTGCACATCATCAATAAATAAATTATTACCGTTACCTCCTGTAAATACAAACTTAAAGCGTATGTTGGGTTTGTTAGCTATAACACCCAAATTAACACTTGCCAATTTCCACTCAGTAGCACTACCTGCTGTAGCAGTGTAGCTTGCTAGTTCTTCGTGCCCAATTATTGGACTTAAATTACTTGCTGCGCTTGCAGAGTTAGCTGTTTTAGGAAATTTAGATGTACCCACAAAACCAATATTACAATCGCTTTGTACATACAAATCTAATTTATCATTATCGGTTGATTGTACTGCGGCAAACGCATATCTAAAGTTTAATGTAGCGTTGGTAACACCTGTAAAATCAATAGCTGGAGATATTACCTCGTCCGACATTTTAGAATTACTTACATAGTTATTCAACATCATAGAGCGCGTACCAGAGTAACCTGTTGTACCCGTATTTTGAAACTTAGCAAGGTCGCCATCTTTATTTATTACTATCCAGTTTTGAGCAAATGTACTTGGTGTTTCAAACCCATCGCCATACACAGCGGCAGGTGTTCCGTTAGCATTATCCAACACTATTATGTAGCCAGTTTTAGTAATGGTAGATGCGCCTGTAGCATTGGTAGCGGTATAAGTTACATCGTACACGCCTGGTGTATTATACACTATAGTATCTGTACTTTTGATTGATGTAGCTGGTGTACCACCTTGAAAAGTCCACGCATAAGATGTAGGTATTCCATTGTAACTATTATCGTTAAATATTACGTTGCCACCTACACATATTGTTTTGTAGTTAGTGGGTGTATATTCAGCCTTTGGCGCACATGGTGTGGTTGCATTTAATACTCCTGTTGCAGTCATATTAGTTGCGCTCCACAAATTACTACGACCCGATGTTGAGCTGTTTAAAGCTGCGTTCATACGTGTGCCTTGCCCTATGCTAAATGCAGCTTGGCAACCACCTGTAGTGTAATCCATGTAGTTAAAATACATTTCGCCATCGGCACCTGCACCACACGTATTGTTTGCATGCCAAGGATAACTTGGGCAAAAACTTTGGTTAGCGCCTTCGTGTATAGGAGTATCTGCAACTAAATCATTACCACATGGAGCATCGCCCCATATATGGCGCAAGTTAAACCAGTGCCCAATTTCATGCACCATTGTACTTCCTAAATCGGCAGCGTTGGCTGTACCAATAGTACCAAAATAATCATGACGAACAACAATACCATCAGTAGTTAATGGGCCTGTACCAGGAAACTGCGAGTAACCTAATATTATACCTGAAGTACCACCCGAACCTGATTCAATACCCTTAACCAACCAAATGTTTAAGTACTTGTTAGCAGGCCAGTACACCACTTTTTTTACGTCGTCTCTGTTAGCAGTTTGGTTTGTTAAACTGGTATAAGTACGTGTAACACCTTCGGTACAGTTACCGTTAGGGTCTAACTTAGCTAACCTAAACTCTATGTTGGCACTACCACATATTGGTAAAAATTGCGCTGGTATATTTGTTTTATTCGCATTAGTAAAGCTATATGCTTCATTCATAATGCGTATTTGGTCGTCTATTTGCGCCTTACTAATATTTTCAGTTCCGCCTACGTGCAGTACGTGTACTACCACTGGTATTATTTTAGTTACTGCTTGTGCTTGTTTTTGCGTAGCATTGTTTGCTATATACGCATCTATTTCAGCTTCGTAAGCAGCTCGTTTAATATCCAGCGAGGGGTCTTTTTTTGCCATTTCGGCACGGTGTTCTTCGCTATAGCACGATATAACCTTATTGGTTTGTGCCATGGTAGTGCCTGCTATTAATAACGAAGCAACTAAAGTGTATATTTTTTTCATTTTACAATTGGGTTTTTAATTTTCAATAACCAAACTTACTATTTTATTAATAAAGTGGCAATATAAATTGTTAAGTGGTAAACATTTGGGCTAAATCGGCAATTAAGTCCTCTATTTCTTCAATACCTACACTCAAGCGTATTAACGAATCTACCACGCCTGCTTTTTCGCGCTCTGCTTGTGGTATTGATGCGTGGGTCATAGTTGCAGGGTGGCTTAGTAATGACTCCACTCCTCCCAACGATTCGGCCAACGAAAACACTTTAGCGGCTGATGCTATTTTAAACGCCTCGTCTTTACTGTTGCCTTTGAGTGTAAACGACATCATTCCTCCAAAATCTTTCATTTGTTTTTTGGCAATATCGTGGTTGGGGTGGTCTTCAAAACCTGGCCAATATACTTTATCTACACGTGGGTGGTTGCGTAAGTAGTGTGCTACTACTTTACCATTGGCACAATGCGCTTTCATGCGCACGTGCAATGTTTTTACACCACGTAATACCAAGAAACTATCCATAGGGCCTGGTGTAGCTCCGCAGGAGTTGTGTATAAATGCTAATTGCTCGTAAATACTGTCGTTGCTGGTAAGTAACGCTCCCATTACTACATCGGA
>JBEBIC010000325.1:0-2813 GCA_040080595.1 Bacteroidia bacterium
TATTAGCACTAATATTAATAATACGTGTATTGGCTTTGTTTCCTCCTTGTTGTGTAATGTTATACAGTGTTGTTGATAATGGATTTATATCCGAATAAAACTCATAATTACTCCTATTATTTGCACTTGTGCTTGCGGGGTAGTTAAGGTTAAAATACGCTATATACGCTCGCCCCGAGCTGCCAGAACCAATATTTACACTTTTAAATGTAAAATTATTTGTGGCTGTTAGTAAGTTAGAACTTGTGTTAAATGTATTTTTAAAATAAGCATACCCATCAACTGAGGTGTCTGCTAATACAGTATTATTTAACACCACCTGTAATTTATTATCTATACCTCCTGTGCCTGCATCACTACCTGTGGCGTAAGCGGTGCTAATGTATAGTGGTAAATTAGTTACAACATTAGGGGTATTAATATTTATTTGATAACCGTTTAGCTGTGTATTGACGGTACTTGTCATCCAACCTTCTTCGGCAAAGTAGCCATAATCTGTAGCGCCTTGTACTGCTTTACCATAACTATATTCATTATTAAAAATAGTATTTACCTGTTTGTACCAATGTGTTTGTGGAGTATATGAGTTGTAATTTTTAGTAGTATCAATAGCATAACGCAAACCATTTTGTGTATTAACACTCCATGTTAAAAAATAATTAATAGTATCGTTAAACAAGCTGTAGTAAGGGTTTCCACCTTTGGTAAGATATAATGCGGTATCTAAATCTCCCGTGTTTTTTTGTGCATAAAATTCTATATAATCGATTTTATTAAGTACCCCATCTTGCTCGCCACGTATGTGCAAGGGTATTTGTGTGCCACGTGCGTAGAGTTGTATTTTTTGTGGCGATATACTTCCCGCAGGAAAGCCTGCATTAGCAAGTGTTAGCGAATCTAACCTATACACGCCTGTTTTGTATATAGGAAATTTAAAATACTGATGCGTAGTACTGTAATCAATCCAACTATTGTTGTATTGCGCCAATACTGTAGTGTTGAGCGTACATAGCACATACAACATTACAACTATTCGCATATAAAATTTATGATTAAACATAGGAGTCTTTTATTTTGAAATTACTCCAAATTTAATCAAAACAATTGAAATAATATAACACTAAAATACGAGTAACTACGAGCTACACGAAAGCATAGAACACCCTATTTTGTTACGTGCCCATTCGGGGCGTTTAGCAAACCATTTTTGATATTGCGGTTGCTCGCTATACGGCTGTTGCAGGAGTAGTTGTAATTCTTCTATACTACTATAATCTTGTTTTTCGGCAGCATCTATAGCTAACTGTGCCATGTAGTTACGCAGTACATATTTTGGGTTGGTTAAATCCATTTGTACTTTGCGTTCGGCATCGGTCATAGTTTCTAATTGCAAACGTACCACATAGTTTTTAAACCATGTAACCCATGCTAATTGTACGTTAGCGGTTATTGCTTCGGGAACATAAACCGCATCTATTATTACATTAAGCACATTGTTATCGTCATCAAATTGTTGCTCTTTTTTTAAATTACTTAGGTTTCTAAAAAAGATAGTCATATCAGTTTCCGTAAGTTGTAGTACGTGTTCTAGTTCATTTATAAGTAAAACATCATTGGCTGTAATACTTGCTAAACCTAGCTTACGGCACATCATAGTTATATAATCAGTTTGGCAAAGCTCCGTATATTCATCTAAAATTTGTTGTAAGGGCGCTACGTCTTCAATAAGCGGATAAAGCGCATTGGCCAATTGTACTAAATTCCAGCCACCTACATTAAGTTGATTGCCATAGCGATAACGGCTATGTTGGCTATCGGTAGTGTTGGGTGTCCAGTTAGGATCGTAGCCCTCTAACCAGCCGTAAGGCCCGTAATCAATAGTTAAACCAAGTATAGACATATTATCGGTATTCATTACACCATGTACAAAACCCACTCGTTGCCATTCTATTATCATGGCTCGTGAAGCGGTACATACAGCTTTAAAAAACTGTAAGTAGCCTTGCTTTGTACCTACCTCAATACTTGGATAAAAATGTGTAATGGTATAATTAGTAAGTTGGCGCAATGTAGCAATATCATTGCTTGCCGCAAACAATTCAAAATTACCAAAACGGATAAACGACGGCGCAACACGGCACACCACAGCACCCTGCTCGTAGGCTTGGTTGCCGTTATACAATACATCTCTCAACACCGCATCGCCCGTAGTTATAAGTGATAATGAACGTGTAGTTGGCACACCTAAATGGTGCATAGCTTCGGCACATAAATACTCTCGTACTGATGAACGCAAGACAGCCAAACCATCGGCAGTACGGGAGTACGGTGTACGCCCAGCACCTTTAAGTTGTATAGCCAAACGTAGATTATTGTGTTGTACTTCGCCCAAATTTATAGCACGCCCATCGCCCAATTGCCCTGCCCAATTGCCAAATTGATGCCCTGCATAACACATAGCATAGGGCTGTGAGTTAGCAGTAACAGTAGCTCCCGAAAATACATTTGTAAATTCTTGGCTTAATACATCATCATTAGTTAAGCCCAATAATGTAGCCACTTGCGCTGTAATGCTTACTACTTGTGGGCTAGAGGGTATGCGTGGTGTAACGTACGAATAGCAGGCGTTAAGCACTTGCCTAGGTTCGTTAGTGGTGTTTTCATCAGCAGGGAGTTGGGTGCTAAATGTATTGGAAAGTATAAGATTCATTTAAAAAATAGTTGTTATAAAAATGTAGTGTAAAGGGTTGTTTTAAAACTACTTTAACACGTTCAAATTTAACATATTCTTTGTGAGAATGAGCAGGTAAATT
>JBEBIC010000326.1:0-2808 GCA_040080595.1 Bacteroidia bacterium
GAATTAAATAAAAATTTAAACGTAATTAATTCCACCTCGCACAAGCAATTTTGGTTAAAATACGCAACATCTGCCTCTTCAAAATATAGTTTTTTAGCTAATAAAAACACTACCGTTATTGTAAATGAACGTGGGCAAAAAATAGCTCAGTTTACAGTAGGCGTAAGCCCTCAATTAATTAATAAAAAACTATATAGCACCATTGGCAACAAACTAATAGAAATGGACTTAACTGAACTTTTAACCACAAAATAAATTGCTCATTTGTACTTTATAACCTTAATTTTGAACACATGAAAAAACAACTCGTACTCATTACCCTATTATTTACTACGCTATGTAGCTTTGCGCAAACCAAAGGAATACTCATTTTTACTATTAAAAATGCAGTAACTAACGCCGAAGTAACCAATGCTAAGTTGGTAAACATAAGCAATGGCGAAAGCCACTTTGCCGACAAAAAAGGCATGATAAAATGCAATGTAAAAACAGCTACATTTAATTATAAAATAGTAGCCGATGGCTATAAAGTATTGGAATCGTTTACCAAAATAGTTCCTAACCAATCGCTTAATGTGCCTATTGTACTTACGCCGCTTAACGATGCCGTAAACCAAGCGCAAGGCCCTGCCGAAACTTATTTTGAACTCAATGGTTTTATTACCGATGCCAACGGACAACCCTTAAAAAATGTACTTATTACCGTTGCGTATGATAACACCGTAGTAAAATCTAATGCTAAGGGTTTTTACACCTATACATCTAAAGCACCAGTAAAAACAGCTGTTGCAAAAGATGCACCCAAACTTACTACTACCATTAGTTATAATTTAAAAGGGCATAAATTATTAGTAAAGAAAAATATATTGGTACTGCCCACAGCTACACGCTATACCGTTACCCTAATAAAAGGTGCTGGCACTATTGAAAACTAAACGTATGAAAAAAACAATTGTATTAGCACTTATTGTTATTGGTTTTGTGGGTTGTAAAAAATACACCGACGATAGTAAAATAAGCCTATCTACGGCTAAAGCACGTTTAACCAAAACATGGACGCTGGACCAATTATACAAAAATAAAATAGATGTAACTGATAGTATTAGGTTGTTTGCCGATACCTACACCATTACGTTTGATAAAAAAGGAACGTTTGAAATAGTGTGGGATAAAACCATAACACTTGGTACTTACACGCTTCCCTTGCATTATACACGTAGTGGCTCGTGGGTTTTTGAAGATAAAAAAAATGCAATAGCTATGGTATATGCTGATGATAACAGTACCCAAACTATACCTATACTACAACTTACTAAAGATAATTTATGGATAACAACAACTGATAAAAATGAAAATTATGAATGGCATTTTAAAAAATAAATTAACCTTATTGCTTACACTTAGCATAGTAGTAAGCGCTATAACAAGTTGCAAAAAATACCCCGAAGATAAAGGCATACACTTATATCGCACTGCCCAAAACCGATTAGTAGGTACGTGGCTTGTTGCTAGCTATAGTATTGACGGTGCTGATAATACAGGTGCGTACGCCGACTTAAACCCTGCATTAACATTTACCATAAAACGTAATGGCGATTATACCATATATTGCGATGGTTTTAAAGTTGATAATACAGGAACTAAAAACCCTTACATAACCAACCTTGCGGGCACTTGGCAGTTTTTAGAAAAGAAAAAAAACTTGGCATTAACACAAGGTTTGTTTAGTTCAAATATTGATAGTTACGAAATACGTAAACTTACTAAAACCGAACTTTGGTTGCGCCAGCAAAAAGGAATTGTAGTAACCGAAATACATTACATAGCCAAGTAAGGGCTATTATATAATGAGTTTAGTTATACGCAAAATTTTAGTTATACGCTTTAGTTCCATAGGCGACATAGTGCTTACAACGCCTGTATTGCGTGGCATAAAGGCTAAATATCCTAATGCGCAATTGCACGTAGTTACCAAGCCAAGTATGGCTAGCTTGCTACACGCTAACCCCAATGTAGATAAAATAATAACACTTAACGATAGTTTACTAACTACTGTTAGCGAGTTGCGTAGCCAACAGTACGATGTACTAATAGACCTACACAACAACCTGCGTACAGCTATTATTAAATTATTATTAGTAGGTGTAAAATCATTTTCGTTTGATAAACAAAACATAAACAAATGGTTTATGGTGAAGTTTAAACGCAAAAAAAACATAACACACATAGTGCAACGTTACCTTGAATGTGCTGCCAACATTGGCGTTGAAGACGATGGCTTAGGTTTAGATTTTTACATTGAAGAACGCAACAAATTAAACCTAAGCACCGAAGCATTGCCCGCACACTACATAGCTTTGGTAATAGGTGCAAAGTTTAAAACCAAACAATTACCATTAACCAAATTAATAGAACTGTGCAACGCTATACATCAACCCATTGTAGTAATTGGTGGTAAAGAAGACGTTACGCTTGCACAACAACTACTAGCTGCATTGCCCGCCAATAAAGCCATACACAATACCTGTGGTAAATATAATTTACAACAATCGGCATCGTTATTACAACAAGCACAAAGTGTAATAACCCACGATACGGGTATGATGCACATTGCGAGTGCGTTTAATAAAAAAATAATATCTCTATGGGGCAACACCACGCCAGCCATTGGCTTTAGCACTTACTTGCCAGCTACTGCGCCTAAAGCTGTTAGTATAGAAAATAATAATTTAAGCTGCCGACCATGCAGTAAAATTGGATTTATGCAATGTCCGCAACAACATTTTAATTGTATGAATGCACTTAATA
>JBEBIC010000327.1:0-2784 GCA_040080595.1 Bacteroidia bacterium
ATTTATAACCTACAATTAGTGTTATGTAATACTTTTTGCTTATTTTTATAAAATGATAACAAACGCAATACAATTAATAGATAAGGTAAACGATGCCTTAACGTCTATACGTCCGTTTTTGATAGCCGACGGTGGCGATATTGAACTTATAGAAATAACCGATAACAATGTGGCTCGCGTTAAATTACTAGGAGCTTGCGGCTCGTGCAATATGAGCGCAATGACCATGAAAGCTGGTGTAGAAGAAACCATTATGCGTATGGCACCCGAAATTACGGCAGTAGAGGCCGTTGCAATAGAAATATAAATTTTAACAAAAACATTAATTAACTAACAATAATGACTTATACAAAACAACTAAGTGCAGTACTTGTACTAGCAGCAATAGCAAGTTGCAAACCTAATTTAAAACCCGAAATACAATCGTCGGGCGATGCTAATTTTGCTCGTGTAGTAACCATTGGCGATAATTTTATGACAGGTTATGGCAACGGCGTACTTAACGAAAATAATCAAACGCACTCCGTGGCTTATTTTGTAGGCACGCAATTATCTAACGTTACAGGAGCTACATTTACACAACCGCTTATGCTTGCTGGTAATGGAGTTGGGCCTAATGCCAAGCCTTGGGAAAGCACTTTTGTAACCAATTACCGTTTAGGCTACAAAACCTACACCTGCGAAACTGTACCTGGACTTTCGCCATTAAAAGACTTAGCCACCTACGTACAATCTGCTCAATATTTTACTGCGTTTACAGGAGCTATTAATGATTATTCGGCACCATTTACTACTACTAATGATATTGTAAATGCAACCACAGGAGCTAATTTATACTTAAATCGTTTTGCGCCAGCAGGTACACAAGTGTTGGATAAAATTGTAGCCACAAAACCAACATTTGCAACTGTATGGTTGGGCATGGAAGATGTGTATAAATACATACGTAATGGTGCGGCTTACGGTTCGGCTACACCCGCAGCAACGTTTGAGGCTAACTTAGATAAAATTGTAAAAACATTGAATGATAATGGCACTAAGGGTGTTTTGGCTAATATTCCGAGTTTTGAAGTATTCCCTTACTACACTTATTTTGGACCATTTCGTGCAGTATTGCGCCAAGGGCAAGCTGACTCGTTAAATGGACCTACGCAAGGGTATTTTGAATGGAAAAAAGATACCAATAGTTTTATTATAACTCCTGCTGATAAATACGATCCAAATTCGTTTAATTCTCGTCACATGGGCAAAGGAGAATACATAACACTTTCGGTTAATGTAGATTCTATTAAATGTCACCGATTGGGTTTATTAAGCGATATACCTAACCGTTATGTATTAGATTCGGTAGAGGTTACAGCCATTAAAACACTTATTACACAATATAACAACAGCATTAAAACCATTGCTGATAAATACAATTGGGCACATGTAGATATGAACAGCTATTTTGCAGTAGTAAACAAAGGCGTTAAAAATGCAGGGGTAGATTACAGCACAGCATTTTTGAGCGGTAATTTTATTGGTTTAGATGCTTTTCATCCTACACAAAAAGGATACGAAATGATAAGCAATGAATTTATAAAAGCCATAAATACCAAGTACAACGCCACGGTTTGGCCTGTGGTATGCACTACATGCGCTCCTATAAAATTTCCTTAATTTTATGTTTAATAAAATAAAATACATAATTCAAATAGCAGCGGTAATGCTGCTATTTGCGTTTAACGCCCCACAAGGCACAACTACCGTGTGTTTGAAAAAAACACCTAGCAAAGCCACACAAGTATGGATAGATAAACTACAAAACCAGTACACACTTACTTCTACCGAGTTTACTAAATACAACACACAAACCAATACCATACAACGCTTTAGCAACAATAATAGCACGTTACCCAGCAGTGTAGATGTAAGTAATCCGTTGCGAGTAGTATTGTGTTATAACCAATATAACACGGTAGTTTTTTTGGACGATATGCTTGCGCCTGCCGTTAATACCAAAAACGAATTAACGGAGCAGGCCACGCTATTGTGCAACAGTATGCTTAATGGTATGTGGGTGTATAACCAAGCCGAGCTATCATTAAGCAGGTACGACGCCC
Organism: Bacteroidia bacterium; assembly: GCA_040080595.1. Classification (GTDB taxonomy): domain Bacteria; phylum Bacteroidota; class Bacteroidia; order UBA4408; family UBA4408; genus JACMRI01. The sequence continues at coordinate 2,106 of JBEBIC010000327.1, forward strand.
AATGGAATGAGGTGGTGCGCATTAATAATATGAACCAAGTAATGAATAATTTTGCGCCTACCACCATGCAAGAAAGTAACGGTATGTTGTATTTGTACGATGTTAATTATGGTTGTTTACAGCTTAATTTATTTGGTGGTATCGAAAAAAAAATACCCTTACCCAATTGCACCAAGTTTAAAGTATTTGACGATGAATTGTGCTATAAACGAGATTCAATTTATTACAGTTATAATGTATTGAATATTGAAGAAACTAAATTAAATTTACCACAACAAAATTGCATCGATATAGCACTCAATAAACAAAAAATAGTACTACTTGCCCACGACACATTATATATTTACCAACGCTAAATGCCCACTACCAACTACGATAATTTAATACAACAATTAGATGGTTTTATACGTAAGTATTATAAAAATCAACTAATAAAAGGTGCGTTACTTGCCTTAGCTTTGCTATTGGGCATGTACGTAAGTGTATCGGTATTGGCGCATTACGGGCAGTTTACTACTACAGTACGTGGCTTAATTTTCTTTGCATCAATAGCAGCAACGGTAGCATTATTAGCACATTATGTAGTAAAGCCTTTGTTGCATTTAAACAAAATAGGTACGATTATAAATCATACGCAAGCCGCTGATATTATAGGTAAACATTTTACTGAAGTAAGTGA
>JBEBIC010000328.1:0-2783 GCA_040080595.1 Bacteroidia bacterium
CTTACTCCACTGTTGCCTATTTTACCATATATATCGGGGCGAACTTCGGGGTCGGCACCGTACAGGGTAACGCTGTCGAACGCTGTACTGAGGCGAGCTGCGGGCAATCCTTTACTTACATAATGAAAACGCTTGTTGGTACGCTCGGGCCCTCCCTCACCTGCAAACATACGTGTAGGGTCTTCGCCCTCGCGCTTAAACGGATATATACCTGCTGCGTAAGGAAACTCGCCTGGTACATTTTCACTTAGTTGCCACTTGAGTATATCGCCCCAAGCTTGGTAACGTGGTGTTACTACCTTAGGTATTTGCGAGTGCGAAAGACTTTCGTAATGTGTTTTTATTTTTAATTCTTTATCGCGTACTTTAAACGTGTAGTATTCGTTTTTGTACAAGGCACGTTTAGCATCCCAGTTTTCTATTAATTTTTTGTTAGTACCATCTAACTTCAATGCTACTTCTTCGTAAGCCGTGTGTAGTTGGGCTATTAGCGTGTCTTTATAGTCCACTTTCATTTCCATAACCGATGCTATGGTAGTGTGTATAGCATATAGTTTTTGAGCCACTGTACTTTGGTCGTTCACCCATTTATCATAGCCACGGCAAGTCTCTGCAATTTCGGATAAATAGCGAGTGCGTGCAGGAGGTATAATGTATATTTTTTCGCTCATTTCCTTGGTAATGGTAAAGGTAGATTTCAAATTAGCATTTGTTTTTTCTACAATTTTATCCATTACGGCTTTATACAAGCGGTTCATACCAGGGTCGTTGAACTGGCTTGCCATAGTGCCATACACGGGCAATGTATCATCGTCGGCCTCCCATAAATTATGGTTGCGTTTGTATTGTTTCTTTACATCGCGCAGGGCATCAAGCGCACCACGTTTGTCAAATTTATTAAGGGCAATAATGTCGGCAAAGTCCAACATGTCTATTTTTTCTAACTGTGTAGCCGCACCGTATTCGGGCGTCATTACATACAGGCAAGTGTCGGAGTGTTCGGTTATTTCGGTATCGCTTTGTCCAATGCCCGATGTTTCTAATATTATTAAATCGTAATTAGCCGCTTTTACTACATCTACCGCATCTTTTACATATTTGCTTAATGCTAAGTTGCTTTGGCGAGTAGCCAATGAGCGCATATACACACGTGGATTGTTTATGGCGTTCATACGTATTCTATCGCCAAGCAATGCACCGCCTGTTTTTCGTTTTGAAGGATCTACGGATATTATTGCAATTTGTTTCTCAGGAAAATCCAATAAAAAGCGGCGCACCAATTCGTCCACAAGGCTCGATTTTCCTGCACCTCCAGTACCTGTAATACCTAGCACAGGTGTTTTGGTTAACGTATCATTTACTTTAAATTTAGCCGCAAACTCCTCAGGAAAATTCTCTGCTGCTGATATTAATTTGGCAATGCTCTTTACTTCTTTTTGTGCTAAATGGTTTACTTCGCCATTGAGGTTATTACCCGTAGGAAAATCGCAACGTTTAATTAAATCGTTTATCATTCCTTGCAAACCCATGGCACGCCCGTCATCGGGACTATAGATGCGTTCTATACCGTAGTTTTGTAAGTCAGCAATTTCGGTAGGGAGTATAACTCCGCCACCACCTGCAAATATTTTTATGTGTCCGCAACCGTTCTCTTTAAGTAGGTCGTGCATGTATTTAAAATACTCGTTGTGTCCACCCTGATAGCTTGTCATAGCTATGGCTTGCGCATCTTCTTGTATGGCGCAGTTTACTACTTCTTGCGCACTGCGGTCGTGCCCTAAGTGTATAACCTCTACGCCACTGGCTTGTAATATACGGCGCATAATGTTTATGGCGGCATCGTGCCCATCAAACAATGACGCGGCAGTTACTATTCGTACGTGGTTTTTGGGTGTGTATTTTTCTAAATCTTGCATAAATGTGTGGGTTTAAATTTTGCTCAAATTTAACTAAAAATAGTAAGTTTGTTTTTATATCTTTAAACACAATAAAATATAATTAAACATTACCATTATGGAAACGAACACGCCAAACACAACGCCTACACCTACTACAAGTAATAATACTATGCGCAACGCTTTTATGGCGCTAACAGGGCTATTATCAGCATCTACAGGATACTTGGGTTATGAATTATACAATACCAAAACACAAGTAGTAACGCAAACGCAAATAATACAAGTAAAGGCTACGGAGTATGATGTGGCTAAAAAAGAAATAGAAGACATTAACACCAAATTTGGCGAATTAAAAACCGACAATACCGAATTGCAAACGCAACTTGATGCCGAAAAAGCCCACATAGTGGAGGTTACAGAGCAACTAGAAAAATATAAAGGCGATGCTGCTATGGTAGGCAAACTACGTAGCGAGTTGGGTACTATACGTGGTTTGATAAAAAGTTATTTGAAACAAATAGACGAATTAAATACTGCCAACAAAGTATTAACCGAAGAAAAAGCACAGATAACTACACAGTTGGGTAAGGAAAAAAATGTAACTGCACAACTTAGCAAAGAAAAAGAAGACTTGAATGCTAAAGTGGCTATTGGAGCACGTTTGAAGACTACTAACATGTTTGCCGAAGGTGTAAAAATGAAAGGCGAAAAATATAGTAATACAACAAAATCTAAGCGTGTAGATAAAATACGCTTAACGTGCAAAATAGGCGAAAACCCTATTGCCAGCAAAACACAAAAAACGGTGTATATGGTTATTACAGGGCCCGATGGTTCTATATTTAACAATGGTTACGACCACGATGAGTTTAAATACAAAGGACA
>JBEBIC010000329.1:0-2773 GCA_040080595.1 Bacteroidia bacterium
CTACAATTAGTATCGTTTATAAACAACAACAGCTACGCATTGCGTAGCTGTTGTTGTTTAATGTATTATGTCCGTTTTAAAAGAAAATTAATTCGTAATTAATTTATCTACCAAACTGGCTATCGTCTTTATCTGCACGGTTAGGGTCTTCCAATGGAAAGTCTTTGCGCATTGGGAAAAATGGAATGTCTTCCATGTTTAATATACGTATTAGGTTGGGGTGTCCTTTAAATTTAATGCCATAAAAATCCCAAGCTTCACGTTCCATCCAGTTGGCAGCCTCAAACAATGGCACTACCGATTGTACTTGAGCATCATCAATACTAAAAAATGTTTTGATACGTATGCGCCAGTTTTTTTCTAAATTATGTAGCATATACGTCATTCCTAATAGGTTTTTAGTATTGTGCGCATCGTTAGGAAAATGTGTACCAAAGAGCGTAGTTAAGTAAGTAAAACCTAATTCTTTTTCGTCTCTTAATGTTTGTAACACTTCATACACTTTATTGTGTTTTATGGTAACAGTAAGCATATCTAGCATTACTATGTCTTCCATAGCATCAGCTAATTTTGCTTTTACATTTTCTTCAAACGCTGTGTTTACAATACTTACAGGAGTTTCCTCTGTAGTTTGATTGGTTTCGTTAGTAGGCTGTTCCATATTATTCTATTCCGTAACTATTTAACATTAATTTATATTCTTCCGAATCTCTACGGCGCAGGCTTTCTTTTGTTTTTGATAATTCTTGCACACGTATAAGTCCGTCTATTATTTGTTCGGGGCGTGGTGGGCAGCCTGGTACATATACATCTACAGGTATTATGCGGTCTATGCCTTGTAGTACGCTGTAAGTATCAAATATACCACCGCTTGATGCGCAAGCACCTATGCTCATTACCCATTTGGGCTCTGCCATTTGCTCATATACTTGACGTAAAATAGGTGCCATTTTTTTGGAAATAGTACCTGCTACTAATAATAAATCGGCTTGACGTGGCGAAAAACTAATACGTTCTGAGCCAAAACGAGCCAAATCATAATTAGAACCCATTGTACCCATAAACTCGATACCGCAACATGAGGTAGCAAATGGCAATGGCCATAATGAATTAGCACGTGCCAAACCTACAGCTTTGTCTAACGTAGTTACTTGAAACCCTTGTCCGTCGTAGCTTGCAGGAACTTCCGACGCATCTACTATTTTTACTGGTGCTGACATATTATTTATATTTTTTTAATACTAAAAAACAAATTACGAGTGAGATATTATTCCCATTTTAATGCGCCTTTACGCATTACATAATAAAAACCTCCCAATACAAATGCGATGAACATAAGCATTTCCATAAACATTAATGGCCCTTGTCCATTGGCAACCCATGTTTTAAAATTTACTGCCCATGGGTACATAAATACTATTTCTATATCAAACAATACAAATAATATTGCTACCAAAAAATACTTAATAGAAAATGGAATACGTGCATTGCCCTGCGACGGAATACCACATTCAAATGGATTTAACTTAGCATCGGTGCCACGTTTAGGTCCTAATGAATGTGTTGCAACCATTGTAGCACCTACAAAACCTAGGGCTACTAATAATGTAAAAAGAACTGGTAAATAATCTATTGCTGATGCCATAATGTATATTGGTGTTTAATTATTTTAAATAAATGTTTACACAAAATTAATACAATTTTTAAATACCCACGGTTTTAAAGTGGTGTTTTATGTACAATTAATTCTTAACAACTTTTCGGAAGGTATAATTACCATCTTCACTTGTAATTTTAAGTAAATATATACCTTGGTTAATGGTGTGTATGTCCATATTAGCGGAGGTTGTACGTAACAATTCGTTTCCGTTGAGGGTAAGTAATACGAGTTCTCTTATGGGCAAATGAGCACCATCTACATGTATTTGATTAGTGCTTGGGTTAGGATAAATGTGTATAGCACTAGTGTTTTTAAGTTCGTTAATGCCTACAGTGCTTTGGTTAATTACTCCCACGGCATCTAAATCAAAACCCGACGATGCAAACGCAGTAGGGTAGGGGTCGTTTATTGGGTTGTTGTTGCTGTCGTAAGTTGCGTACGTAGGGTTTATACTTCCTACTACATCTATTATTTTAACGTGGGTAATGTGGTTAATATCTAATAAGGCATTGCCTTGTAACTCTTGCAAATCAAAGGGAGTACCATATTGTCCACGGTATTTTCCAGCCAAATTATTTAATAATGTGGCATCGCCCAACGTGTCAAATGCACCTATTTGTGCGCTTGTTGGCGTGTTGGATGTAGCCGTGAAACGAACAAAATTAACGCCATCAGAACTTACTTCTACCACCGCAAGCTCCAAAAACTTATCTGTAAATGCGTTTTCGAACACCGCAAAATCATACCCTTCGGCGTTGGTTATAGGGTACTGAAACCGCAGCAATGCCTCACCTTTATCGCCCAAACTAACCACACCATTAGTACCTGCTTTGCCTATTGCGTTACTGTCTGCACCAGTAGTAGCATAGCCTCCAGCGGTATTTGCTGTGTTTTGCAAACCACGTTTTACAGTACATTGCGTAGCCCAGTTTACAAATGCGCTACTATCTTTATACATAGCCGTAGTACCCACAGTGCCTACAATGCTCGCAAATTGGGCATTAGACACGGTGCTAATAGTTATGAATAAAATGGATAGTGATAGATGAATAAGTGTGCGCATGGAGTTGTCAAGTAATACGAATTAGCTTTTTTTATTAAAAATGAGTTTAA
>JBEBIC010000072.1:0-12041 GCA_040080595.1 Bacteroidia bacterium
TATAAGAGACAGATATACATTATACCATATAACAAAGTAACCACCCCAAAATAGCGATGGCGTTCTCTTAGTTACATTAAAAAAAACAATAGTTAAACTAAAATCAATACTTATAGCATACATAATAATACAACATAACACAGTTACCACCCCAACATAGCGATAGCGTTCTCTTAGTTACATTAAAAAAAACAATAGTTAAACTAAAATCAAGCCTTACAACATACATTATACAACATACATAAAAAAAACATGAAAAAAATCCTACTCCAAGCCAGTGTTTTAGCACTTATCAGCACTACGTTTATAGCGTGTAACAACACTCCAAAAACTAACGAACACGAAGCATCAACTACTGATACTACTTTTGAAGTAGGAGCAGAGCAGTTTGCCGATTTACAGTTATTGCGTTACCAAGTACCAGGTTTCGAACAACTATCCGTACAACAAAAAACATTACTGTATTACCTCTACGAAGCAGCATTGAGCGGGCGCGACATAGCTTACGACCAAGAAGGGAAGTACGGAATTATGATGCGTAAAACCATTGAAGCTATATACAATTCGCCCAACGTAAAACGTGAAGGTGAGGAGTGGGACAAGTTTCACGAATATGCAGGACGTTTCTTTTTTAGTAATGGTAATCATCATCATTATGCTTCCGAAAAATTTGTTCCAACTTGCTCGTTTGATTATTTTGCATCATTAGTAAAATCGGCCGATGCAAAGCTATTACCGCTTGATGCTAACGAAGATGTTACTGCTTTTGTAACACGTATAAAACCTACATTCTTTGATGCTAATTTTGAACCTAAAATTACTAATCTTGATGCAGGTATTGATAACGTAGTTGCGTCGAGTAATCATTTTTACGAAAACGTAACGCAAAAAGAAGTGGAACAATTTTACGCAGGTTTTGATACCAAAGGCAATGCGCCAAGTTGGGGTTTAAATTCTACATTAACTAAAGCCGATGGTAAAATAACCGAACGTACTTGGAAAGTAGGAGGGATGTACACCAAAGCTATTGAAAAAATAGTTACATGGTTAAAATTAGCCACTACCGTTGCCGAAAACGAACATCAAAAACAAACCTTAGAAAAACTAATAAAATACTACGAAACAGGCGACCTTAAAGCATGGGACGACTACAATATTTCGTGGGTAAACGACACTGCAAGTAGTGTAGATGTGGTAAATGGTTTTATAGAAGTATATGCTGATGCGATAGGCAAAAAAGGTTCGTGGGAAAGCTGTGTATCGTTCAAAGATATTGAAGCCACTAAACGCATTAAAGCCATAGCAGCCGAAGCACAATGGTTTGAAGACAACTCGCCATTACTACCTGAGCATAAAAAGAAACAAGTAAAAGGCATTACCGCCAAAGTTATTACAGTAGTAGTAGAAGCAGGCGATGCAGCACCAAGTACACCAATAGGTATTAACTTGCCCAATGCTGAGTGGATACGCAAGGAGCACGGTTCTAAATCGGTTTCGTTGGGTAACATTGTATCTGCCTATAATTTAATGACAGCCAAAAAAGGCACCTTAGATGAGTTTGGTTTAAATGATGAGGTGAAAGCTCGTATTAAGCAATACGGCGCACTTTCAAGCGATTTGCATACTGATATGCACGAATGTATAGGACACGCATCGGGGCAAATAAATCCAGGTATCGACACGCCCGATAAAACACTTAAAAATTATGCCTCGTGCCTTGAGGAAGCCCGTGCCGACTTGGTTGCACTGTATTATGTGTTAGACCAAAAATTAATAGATATGAAAGTAATGCCATCGTTAGAAGTAGGTAAAGCCGAATACGATAGCTACATTATGGGTGGATTAATTACACAACTTACTCGCCTCGAACTAGGCAAAAACATTGAGGAAGCACACATGCGCAACCGTCAGTTAAATGCTAAATGGGTATATGAAAAAGGTAAGAAAGACAACGTAATTGAGTTTGTAAAGAAAGATGGTAAAACATTCGTGCAAATAAACGATTACAACAAACTCCGTACATTATTCGGCGACTTATTACGTGAAATACAACGCATAAAATCCGAAGGCGATTATAAAGCTGCAACCGCACTGGTAGAGGGCTACGGCGTAAAAGTAGATAAAGTATTACACGCCGAAGTATTAGAACGTTTTAGTAAATTAGGAGTTAAACCTTACCGTGGGTTTATTCAACCGAAACTTACACCAGTAATGAACGGCGATAAAATTATTGATGTTAAAGTAGAATATCCAGCATCGTTTTACCAACAAATGCTAGAGTACGGTGCTAAATACAGCTTTTTACCTACTGTTAATTAATACCCCAATTACACTATTACAAGTAAATTTTACAAATAGTTTGGTTTTATAAAAACTATTTGTAGATTTACAAAACTATATACAATTCAATATCATGAAAAAAGTAATCACAATTTTAGCTGTAAGTCTTACTGCCACTAGCGTTTCGCAAGCACAACAAGACCCACAATTCTCTCAAAACATGTTCAATCGTGTGGGTACTAATGCTGGTGCGGCGGGTTTAAATAATTCTACTTGCTTTACATTATTAGGTCGCCAACAATGGACAGGCTTTACAGGAGCGCCAAAATCAGTTTTAGTTTCGGCAGATTTACCTGTGCTACAAAGTTCGCCTTTGCATGGTGGTGCTGGTATTACAATAGTGGCCGACCAACAAGGTTTTGAAAAAACAATTTCGGCTAAGTTAGCTTACTCATACCACTTACCTATTGAAAACGGTAAACTAGGTATCGGTATTGAATTAGGAGCACTTAATTATGGTTTAAATGGTACTTGGCTTGCGCCCGATGGCACTACTGGTACTACCGACCCATCAATACCACAAACTAAATTAACCAAAACAGTATTAGACGCTGGCTTGGGTTTATATTATACAAGCGAAAAATTATATGCGGGTTTATCTACTGCACATATACCAGCATCTAAAATTAAAGATGCAACTGCGGGTTCTAATGTTACCTATAATATTGCACGTCACTATTACATTACCGCAGGTTACAATTGGGCATTAACCCCTACAGTAACATTACGTCCTAATATCTTTGTTAAGACCGATGCTGCATCTACACAAATAGATGGTAACGTTAATGCTTTATTCAATAACACATTTTGGGTAGGTGCTTCGTACCGTACTACCGATGCTATTGTAGCAATGTTAGGTATTCAAATGAAAGGATTAAAAGTTGGGTACTCTTACGACTATACTACTTCTAATCTAAACAAAGGAAAAGGAGGTGCTAGCGCAGGCTCGCACGAAATTTATCTTGGATATTGTTTAAAACAACCCGATAAAACATCTGTTCAGCGATCGCGTTCAGTTCGCTTCCTTTAATTTGCTTTATTTGCACAATATTATTTAACAAAAGTCGTTTTAAGTAAAATACTAAAACCCACAGGTCATGAAAAAAATTATTTTAGCCTCAGCCGCAATAGCCACTATTTTTACAAGTTGTACTAATACTGGTAATGGAGAACTAACAGGTGTACAGGGTAGAGGTCAATGGTATCAACCAGACCCTTATGGAACACTATTTATTCCACTAGGTTCTTTCCAAATGGGTAACGGCGACCAAGATGTGCCTTCAAGCTCTACTACACAAGCCAAAACGGTTTCGGTGCAATCTTTTTATATGGATCAAACCGAAATTACCAATAACGAGTACCGCCAGTTTGTGGATTGGGTACGCGATTCTATTGCACGCAAAACATTAGGCGATGGTGGTAACGAAAAATATCTTATTGCTCAAAACGAATATGGCGAAGATTTAGAACCTCCTTTCCTTAACTGGCAAGAAAAAATGGATTGGAACAGTACCGAATCGCGCGAAGCGTTGTTGGGTATGTTTTTACCTGCTAATGAGCAATTTTATCGTCGTAAAGATATTGATACGCGTAAATTAGATTTTGAGTACTACTGGGTGGACTTACAAAAAGCAGCTAAACGTGCTAACCGTTGGAACAAAAAAACTAAGGCCTATGACGACCCTGCACGTGAGCAAGAAGCTAACGGTACAGGTTTAATAAAAGATCGTTCAAGTTTTATAGTTAAAGACGTTATTAACGTATATCCAGACACTTTGGCTTGGGTATCTGATTTTACTTATGCCTTTAACGAGCCTATGACTAATATGTACTTTTGGCACCCAGCTTATGATGAATATCCTGTAGTAGGTGTAAATTGGAAACAAGCACGTGCATTTTGTGTATGGCGTACCAATTTAATGAATTCATATCTTTCTAACCAAGGTGGTGCTATTGTTCAAGATTTCCGTTTACCTTCTGAAGCTGAATGGGAATACGCATCTCGTGGTGGTTTAGCTAATAACCCTTACCCTTGGGGCGGTCCTTATGTACGTAACAATAGAGGTTGTTTTTTAGGTAATTTTAAACCAATGCGTGGTACGTATGCTACCGATGGTGGTTTTCATACAGTAAAAGTTGCATTTTACTCTCCTAACAATTACGGTTTGTATGATATGGGAGGTAACGTTGCCGAATGGACAAGCAATGCCTTTGACGAGTCGGCAGTGAATTTCTCACACGATCAAAACTCGAACTATGTGTATGAAGCTAAGGAAGAAGATGCAAACGTACTTAAACGTAAAGTAATACGTGGCGGCTCATGGAAAGATATTGCTTACTATATGAACTGCGGTACTCGTACTTACGAATACCAAGATACTGCTAAATGTTATGTAGGTTTCCGTTGTGTAATGACTTACTTAGGTCGTTCATCAGGAGATAACCTAAACAACTTAGGAAATTAAAATTAAAACACCACAATAAAACCAAATAAACAACCAAACAACAAAACAATTTAACTAACAAAAAAAACTTAAAAACAATTTAAAAATTAAATTATTATGGGAATTACAGAAGCGTTACAAAGCAAAAAAGGGAAAGTAGCCATGTCTTACATGTATGGTTGGGGTTCAATGGTGGTAATTATTGGTGCGATGTTTAAGATACAGCACTGGCCAGGGTCTCAAATATTACTTCCATTAGGATTAACTATTGAAGCAATTATATTCTTCTTCTCCGTGTTTGAACCTATTCACGACGAGTACAAATGGGAAATGGTTTACCCTGAATTAGCACACGGACACGATGGTTTAGATGACGCACATGCAGTATCTAACAAGCATGCAATGAAAGCTGTTGGCGGACATGGCGATGCTGTTTCGCAAGAACTAGACAAAATGTTAGCAGAGGCTAAAATTGGTCCTGAATTAATAGAAAGTTTAGGTGCTGGTATGAAATCGTTAAGCGACCAAGCAGGCAAATTAACTAATATTACTGATGCGTCTGTAGCTACTAACAGTTATGTAGATAGCGTTAAGAAAGCGGCTACTAACGTAGATAGTTTATCTGAAGCATATTCACGTGCATCACAATCGTTAGGAGTAATTGCAACTACCAACGATCAAAGCACATCATTTGGTGAGGAGTTATCAAAAACTTCAAAAACATTAGCCGAAATGAATACTGTATATCAATTGCAATTAGAAAGTTCTAAAAACTATACTAAAGCAACGTCTTCAATGTACGAAAGTATCAACGATTTAATGACTAACTTGTCAGAATCGGTAAATGATACTAAGCGTTACAAAACTGAAGTTACTGCTTTAGCTAATAACTTAGAAGCATTAAACACAGTGTATGGTAACATGCTAACTGCAATGAACTTTAAAAAATAAGTAGCGTAAAAACTACTTATTTTAAAACTATTAATTTTAACAACCTAAAATAAAACTTACCTATGGGAGGAGGAGGCAAATTACCACCACGACAAAAGATGATTAATATCATGTATTTGGTATTAACGGCACTATTAGCAATGAACGTTTCTAAGGACGTACTAAACGCATTTGTTGTAGTAAACGAATCGTTGGCACAAACAAACGAAAGTTTAGAAAAAGCAAACGGACTTACTTACAGTTCATTTGCGAAAGTAATGGGCACGCCCGAAAAAGCAAAAGCTGCTCCGTACAATGATTTGGCTCAAAAAGCTAAAAAAATGACGGAGGAAATGAATACCTACATTCAAAACTTAAAAGTACATTTGATAGAAAAAGTAGAGCAATGCCCTAAAGATTCTGCCGTAAAATGGGCTGTACAGTTAATGGCTGTAAGTAAAAAAGACAACTATGATATACCTACTGCCGAATTAATTGGCGATGATATTGCAACTCCACACCCTGCATCAAAAGCAAATTCTGCAGCAGCGTTAGAAGCGGAAATATTAAAATACCGTAAGAATATGTTGGATTTGTTTAGCGACGCTAAAAAATTTACGCATAATCCTAAGGTAAAAGCCGAAATGGATAGTAAAATAGGTTTGGTATTAAAAGGCGGTATGGAACACGGGCACGCTGCTCCTTGGGCAAGTGTAAATTTTTATCACTTACCATTGGCTGCCGTTATTACTAACTTAACCAAAGTACAATCAGATATTAAAAATGCGGAAGCGGAAGTATTAGATGAATTATTTAGTGCTATTGGTGGTACAGATATGAAATTTGACCGTTTGGAAGCTAAAGTTATCGCTCCATCAAGTTATATTATTGCAGGCGATGAGTACAAAGCAAACGTATTATTAGTAGCATCAAGTTCAACTTCAAGCAATGAAGTTGTTGTTGGTACTGTTGATACAATACGTTCTAACCCAGATGTTAATCCCATGAAAGGTGCTGAAACTCCGATACCTAACGTAGGTGGTATGGGCGAATACAAACGTGGCGCAAGTGGCGAAGGAATACAAAAATGGGGCGGTATGATTAAAGTAAAAGCTCCAGGTGGTGCTTTTAAATATTATCCATTCCAAGCAGAATACACGGTAGCTAAACCTGCTGTATCTGTTAGCCCTGATAAAATGAATGTATTTTACATAGGTGTACCTAACCCAGTTACAGTGTCTGCTGCAGGTATTCCTGCTGAAAACATGATGGTAAGTATGAGCGGAGGTAGCATAAGTGTAGATAAACGTACTGGTAAAGGTACAGTAACTGTAAGTGCAGGTACAGAAGCTACAGTAAATGTATCAGCTAAAATTGGTGCAGGAACTAAAGCATTAGGAAGCTCTAAATTTCGTATTAAACGCTTACCCGATCCTGTTGGAGTATGTGGAGGTATGAAAGGAGACGGTGTAATGAAAAAAGGATTATTAATAGCTTCAGGGAGTGTAATTGCACGTATGGAAAATTTTGATTTTGAATTAAAAGTAAGTGTAGTTTCTTGTACAGTTACAGCTAATCAAGGTGGAGATTTGAAATCGGTAGTTTGCCCAGGTGGAAATTTAGGTCCTGCAATGAGTATGATTCAAAGTTTAAAAGCGAATCAAAAAGTATTTATTGAAGATGTAAAAGCACGTATGCCAGATGGTTCAGTACGTAACATACCAGGTTTGAACTTGAAAATTCAATTGTAATAAAATTAAAATTATTAAAACCAAGAAATCATGAAACGTAGTATTGGAGTTGTTTTATTGAGTACCGTAAGTTTACTATCTACAGTAAATGCACAATCGGTATTAGATGGTACGTATGTAAAGGAAAATGTTCCTGCACGTAAGGTTATTCCTTATACGCATTTGCGCGAAGCAGATGTAATGTGGAGCCGTAGAGTATGGCGTGTGATTGATTTACGTGAAAAGATTAATCAGCCTTTGTATTATCCTGTTATTCCTCTTAAAGGAAAACGTAGTTTAATGCAAACTATGTACGATGGTGTAGTAAAAGATGGAACAATAACTGCTTATGATGGTTTTGATGATGAATTTAAAAAAGTAATTACAAAAGCCGAAATTGTATCATCGTTAAATAGAGTAGATACTTTCCAAATTGAAAACCCTGAAACTGGTGCTATAGAACAAAAAATTGTTCCTGCTGAGTTTGATCCAGGTAAAGTAATACAAGTACGTGTAAAAGAAGAATGGTTTTTTGATAAACAAAAATCAACTTTAGAATGCCGTATTTTAGGTTTATGCCCTATTATGAATGAGTTGGCTTCGGACGGTTCGTTTAAAGGACAAAAACCATTATTTTGGGTTTACTATCCTGAAGCACGTTATGTATTTGCTAACCAAGAAGTATATAATCGTAGCAATGATGCTGAGCGTAGAACTTTAGAAGATATTATATGGAAACGCCAATTTGGTAGTTATGTATATAAAGTATCTAACGTGTATGCTACAGATAGCGATTCGCGTAGAATAGCGGATACCAAACAAGGTTTAGATGCTTTGTTGGAAGCAGAAAAAGTAAAACAAGATATTTTTGAAAAGGAACACGATTTGTGGGAGTTTTAAACTACTCTAAATTATAACACAACACCCTCCTGCATTAATTTGCAGGAGGGTGTTGTGTTATGTAGTAAATTGTAATGGAAGATAACTTATTGTATTTATATCTATTTTTTATTCCAATTATTACATACATTGTTTTACCAATTTTTATTCACACCACAGTGGCTGAGCGGAGTCGAAGCCCTAGTCGTATATGGGCTTCGCCACCGTGGTGTGAATATATTTAATGAATGTATTTAGACTAAATTATAATTCCGTTTGGTATTATTGTATTTATTTTTATTCAGTTCTCAGCCACCGAGAACTGAATATTTTAAGGACATAAATTTGGACTACTTAAAATTTACAATGGGTATTACTTATTGCCCTCTAATGTATTTGTTAAATCTATAAACTGTGCTACACTAAGTTGTTCGGCACGTTTGCCAAGTGTTATATCATCTATGTTGTCGTAATTTATCCCTAATGCTTTAAGAGCGTTGCGCAATGTTTTACGACGTTGGTTAAATGCTGTTTTAACTACTTTGTAAAACATAGCTTCGTTGCATTTTACCTCAATATGTTCTTTGCGTGTAAGGCGTATTACGGCCGATTGTACTTTGGGTGGTGGGTCAAACAAAGTGGCATCTACCGTCATTAAATATTCTATATCGTAGTAAGCTTGTGTAAGTACGCTAGTTATACCATATACTTTGCTACCATGTTTTGCGGCATAACGCTCGGCAACTTCTTTTTGAAACATACCTACCACTTCGGGTACATAAGGGCGGTTTTCTAATATTTTAAATATTATTTGTGTAGATATATTGTAAGGGAAATTACCAATAACGGCAAATTGCTCCCCTTCTTTTAACGAAAGTAATTGAGTAAAATCGGCTTTTAAAAAATCGCCTTCTATAATTTTTAGTCCAGTATCTACGTAGGCTTCACGCAGGTATTGTACCGACTCTGTGTCTATGTCTATTACGTGTGTTTGATAGTTGTTGTTTTGCAATAAATACTGTGTAAGCACGCCCATACCTGGGCCTATTTCTAATACGTTTTTATACTTATCAGTAAGTGTAAGTGCATCAACTATGGCCAATGCCACGTCTTGATCTTTGAGAAAATGTTGCCCTAAATGTTTTTTTGGTTTTACTAATTTCATAAGTAATTATAATTATTTATTGCTCTATTTTGTACTCGTAAACAGTTGATATTAAACGTAATTCTTAATTGGTACTTAGTGTACTAATTGTTTTTAAATTGAGTATAAATCATAAACACAAGTGCACACGCCACAATGGCTAGTATTGCGTACAAGGTATTCATTTTATTTTTTGCGCTTTCTTTGGTACTTATCAATTCTTGGTTAATATCTTCGAGCTTAGTTTTTAATACTATTTTTTGATTTTCGTATTTAGTTATTAAAATGCTTTTATCATTTATTATATCGCCTTCATTAGCCAAACTGTCTTCGTATATTTTGCGCAATTTATAGTGCGCAAAAGCATCTTTATAATTACCCAAAGCACTATCAGCCTCTACTAGTGAGGCGTATGAACTAATTAATAAATCCATACTCATTATAGCTTTAAACAATGATGCTGATGTACTGTAATAGGTTTGTGCCTCTTTATATTTTTTTTGTTTGAAATTTAAGTCGCCCAGTTGAAAATTAACTTGCCCTATTAATCGTTTATTGTTTATTTCGGTACTCATTTGTAAGGCTTTGTTAAGGCTATTGAGCGCTGCAGAATAATTAGCTTGTCGGATATAAATAACCGCAATATTATTATGGCAATTTGCAATATTAGTTTTGTTATTTGCCTCCTCTTCTAATTTTAATGCACTTGTAAAACCCAAAAGCGCCTCATCATATTTTTCTTTATTTTGATAACAAACACCAATGTTATTATAGGCTTTGGACATGCCCTCTTTGTAGTTCATTTCGCGGGTTATACGCAATACGTTTAAGAATTTTTTTAATGCCTCGTCGTATTTATGTTGTGATAAATAAACTGCTGCAATATTATTATAGGAATTTGAAATTCCTTTTTTATCATTTATTATCTCGTATTGAGTTAGTGCTAAATTGCTATATTTTAACCCATCGTTATAATTGCCTTTGTAAATGTTTGCCCCACCTATTTTTGCGTACGATTGGGCTATACCTTTTACAAATTTTAATTGTTGCGCAAGTTTTAATGCCTCATTGCTTAGGCTTATACACTTATCAAAATCGCCATTTACAAATAAATATTCTTTACCTAAAGCATTAATATGGTTTACTTTAGTAGTATCGTTTTTAGCTATTTTAATTAAAGCTTCCAGCGAATCTATTTTTGTATTTTGTGCAAAAACGAGTGCCGAAGTTATTACTAACAGCATTGTTATTTTTAAGCGCATAGTTATATTATTTTGTGGTTAATTATTAAGTTATTGGTTGCTTTTAAATTGTGTATAAAACATAAATACAAGTGCGCAAATAGCAATAGCTAATATGGCATACAAGGTATTTGTTTTGTTTTTTGCATTTTCTTTACTACTAGTTATTTCTTGTGTAGCCGTTTTTATTTGAGTAGCAAGTGCTGTTTGTTCCTCTTTATAGTGTTGTAACAATGCAGAGCTTTCGGTAGCATTACCCGCATCGTTAGATATACTGTCGGTATATGCTTTGTGCAATTTATAATGCGCAAACGCATCTTTGTAATTGCTCAAAATACTATCCACTTCATACAACGATTTGTAATTAGCTTTTAGCAAATCTAAACTACTAATGCTTTTAAATAAGTTGGCCGATTTGGTATAATGGTTTTTAGCTTCGGCGTATTTTTTTTGCGCAAAAAACAAATCGCCCAAACGATAATTGGAAGCGGCTATTAAGTAAGTATTGTTTAGTTTGGTACTTATTTTTAAGCTAGTAGTTAAGTGTGCTAATGCTTGGGAGTAGTTGTTTTTTAATGTGTAAATAACTCCCACATTAATATTAGAATGCGCTATACCCAACTCGTCATTTAATTCCTCCTCTATTTTTAATGCGCTTTCATAACCTAGTAATGCTTCGTCGTACTTACCCATTTGTTCGTAACCACCTGCTATGTTATTGTGCGCCACGCAAATACCGTTTTTATCGTTTATTTTTTTAGCGGCTTGTAATACATTTACAAAAACAGCTATTCCTTCGGCATGTTTTTTTTGTGCAAAAAACATAGCGCCCATATTATTATTTGTATTGTTTGCACCTTTAGCGTCTCCAATTTCTTGATATTTTTTCAACGCTTGCTTATTATATTTTATAGCCTCTGCCGCATTTCCTTTATAAAAATAAGCAACAGCTATTTTGCCCAAAGCTTGTGCCTCTCCTGTTTTAAAACTCAGTTGTGTAGCAAGTTTTAGCGCCTCGTTGCTATACACTAAGCACTTATCATATTCGTTAGTTACAAACAAATATTCTTTGCTTAATAAGTTAAGATGCTTTACTTTATTGGTATCTAACTTATCTGTTTTTATTAATGCGGTAAGCGAATCTATTTTAGATTCCTCTCCAAATACAAGTGTTGATGCTACTATTAATAGTGCGGTGAAAATAAGTTTCATATCCAATTATTTTTTAATTATTAATTGTATAGGGTTGGCAATGCTTCCGTTGGGTTTTTCTATGCCTAAGTAAGTAGCTACGGTGGGTGCTATTTGGGTAATGGTAGTGTGTGTGTAATCG
>JBEBIC010000073.1:0-12016 GCA_040080595.1 Bacteroidia bacterium
ATATGGTACACTTCTACAATGGAATACAAAGCGAATAATATTAGTAATTTTTTAGGTTGGCTATCATTCTCATCAGCTTTAATAATAGCCCCACTTGTTTCAATTAACTACCGTCATTTAGATTTTAACAAACAACGTTATTTTAAGGTGGCAGGTACTTCATTAGGATTTACTGCTATAGCACTAACAATAAATATATGTACACATGGTAAATCCTACGATACTAAAAATGTAAAAGACAGAAAAAACCCATATAATTTACCTTCTATAGCCCCAAATACATTATTTGAAATAATTAATTAGACATCTATGCGTAGGCTACTGCGAGCATCTTGCTCACTCAGTATTAAATAACCACAAAAGCGATACGCTTAATGTATTAACAAAATTTATAATAATGTTAATGTCGTTGTAAAATTAATCATAAAGAATACACATAGCGCTAAGTAAGCAAATGAAAGATATACTAACACATAAATTGAGGTTGAATGACGATGGATTTTCTGTTGTTGAAGATGTATATTCGGTCATTGAAATTGAGCAAATAGCACTACTTATTGATAAAGCTAATTCGTTAAATAGTACTTTTAGAAAATCAAATGACTTGTTTGCTATACGACAAGTATTGAAAGAAATTCCAGCCTTAGGAAAAATTATTTTCAACACAAATCTTCAACAACTTATATTGCAATTATTTGATGATACATTCTTTGTGGTAAAGTCTATTTACTTTGACAAACCCTCTAAATCCAATTGGTTTGTACCTTATCATCAAGACTTAACTATTTCAGTAGATAGAAAAATAGATTTGTTAAATTTTGGACCTTGGACAATAAAACAAAATCAATTTGCGGTGCAACCGCCATTACCAATTTTAAAAAATATATTTACCATTCGTATTCATCTTGACGATACTGATGAAAATAATGGTGCATTAAAAGTGATTACTAAATCGCATTTAAAAGATATTTATCGCCCCGAAACAATTGATTGGAACATGGAAAATGAAGCTATTTGCAGAGTTAATAAAGGTGGTGTAATGCTAATGAAACCTTTGCTTTTACATAGTTCAAACAAAACAGTAAACGACAAAAAAAGACGAGTAATACATATTGAATTTTCAAATCAAAAACTACCCAACCAAATTAAATGGGCAGAAAAACAAAACGTAAGTTATACAATGTAAACAGCGCAATTAAAATAAAAACCACTACAATGAACCTACTATAACAACCAACAAATGGATATACACCTCATAGATGGGCGTATCGCAAGCATCGAAAAAGAAATAAAAAATACCACCATAGCTACCTCGCTAACAATACGAATGCTTAACTATCTTTACAGTTTAAAATAAAAAACAGTGCTCTCACTTTTAAAAAAAATAATACCCCCACAACTATTGCCAGCACTACGTAAAGTATGGCGATTAAAACATCGTGCGGATATATATTCTAAAAAAATAAAAGGAGAACTCATTACCGAAACACAATTAATAGCACAGCTAAAACAAGCAGGTGTACACCAAGGCGATAGCCTATTAGTACACAGTAGTTTGCGCAAAATTGGTTATGTGCAATACGGTGCAACTACCGTTATACAAGCACTTATAAATACATTGGGAACTAACGGTACACTACTTATGCCTGCGTTTCCTGCCAAGGGATATAACAAAGATTATTTATTACATAACACCACGTTTAACTACCATACCACCCCATCAAGTATGGGCGTTGTTACTGAAGTGTTTCGCACACAATACGCCACACACAGGAGCTTACACGCTACCGATAGTGTATGTGCTTGGGGTGCTAATGCTGATGAATTTACCAATACACATTTAGGACAACTTACTCCGTATAATGAACAGTCGCCATTTTATAAATTGTGCAAAGCGCAAGGTAAAATACTATTGCTTGGAGTGGACTTAAACAGCCTTACCAACTTTCATACCTTGGAAGATGCGGTTGAACATTTTATATATCCTGTGTATGATGCGCAAGAGTTTGAGGTAACTTTAATAGATAAAAATAATGCTGTACACCTTGCTACTTCTAAGGTTCACAATCCTGAATATTCGGCAAAGCGACAATGTTTAGCATTTGAAACCCTATTTATAAACGATGGTATAATGCGCAAAACAAAAATAGGTAATGCAACATCTTACTTAATTGACGCACATAAATTACATACATGGATGTTGCACAATTATCAAACAAAAAAAATAACATTATACACGCCGCAAGGCACGCCACAATAGCAACACAATGAATATTACACTTATACACAATAGTAAAATAGACACCATAAAATGGAATGCCTTACTGGACGCCGAAACCTACGATGCCGTGTTTGGCTACACGTGGTACTTAAACGCAGTTGATGCTGATTGGCAAGCTGTAATTGTAAACGATTACGAAGCGGTGTGCGCAGTATGTTATGGCAAAGTGCTTACCGTAAAATCGTTGCAAAACCCTGTATTTACGCCACAATTGGGCGTGTATGGCAATAAAAATTATGCTAAAGCAATTACCCATTACCTCAATAAATTATTCAAATTAATACGCTATTCATCAGCGCAACACTTAGAGTTTAATGCTCGCCAAAGTGTGAGTAGCCGTGTAAAACAAGTGTTGCCAATGAGCGGTAATTATGATGTGTTGCACGATGGATACAGCACTAACCACAAACGAAATATAAAAAAAGCAACTGCTACTATTAGCTTAGAAGATAGTGATGACGTGCCTGCATTTGCACAAATTATTAAACATAATTTAAAGTACGAAGTATTTACCGATGCTAACTTAGATACTATGCAAAGGCTTATAAACACTGCCTTAGCACGCAACGAAGGTTTTATTGTAAATGCTTACACTACCGATTATCAGCTTGCAGCAACTGCTTGTTTTATAACACAGGGTAACGAACTTTTGTTTTTGAAAGGCGCTACATTGCCCATTGGGCGTAGCTTAGGCGCTATGCACTTATTGTTTGATAGTGTAATAAATACGTACTGCAACACACATCAATTGTTAGATTTTGGTGGAAGTAATGCTGCTACATTAGCGCAGTTTAACAAAGGTTTTGGAGCGCATGATGTTACGTATTATATGTACAGCAAAAATTTTAACCGACCTTTGGTTAAGTTTTTAGCAAGTTCCAAACGTGTAATAAAACGCTTACGATAAACTATGTACACGCCTATATCTGTAGTAATAATTACGTACAACGAAATTAACAACATTGCACGCTGCATAGCAAGTGTACAAGCCATTGCCGATGAGGTAGTGGTAATAGATTCGTTTAGTACCGACGGAACACAACAACTAGCCACAAGCCTTGGTGCTAAAGTAATAGAACATGTTTTTGAAGGCTATGCTCAACAAAAAAATTGGGGCAATGCACTTGCAGCACATAGTTATGTATTGTCGTTAGATGCTGATGAACAATTGAGTGAAGAACTAATAAACGTAATTAGTAATTTAAAACAAACACAAATGGCAGATGGCTATTACATAAATAGGCTAACCAGTTTTTGTGGGCAATGGATACGCCATAGCGGTTGGTATCCTGATGAAAAATTAAGATTGTGGAATAAAAATAAAGGCGAGTGGAAAGGCTTAAATGTGCACGAACAGTATGTTTTACAGCCAAATACATCAACTAAATTAATACGTGAACATATATTGCATTATAGCTTTGTACACAAAGAACAATATCATTTACAGCAACATAAATTTACAACACTGGGAGCAATAGAGAGCAAACAATTAGGCAAGCGAGCCAATGGTATTAATTTATACGTAAACCCCGTGTTCAAATTTATAAAAAACTATGTGTTTCGCTTGGGGTTTTTGGACGGTAAAAACGGATTGTATTTGTGTTATTATAATGCGTATTACACCTACATAAAATATAAAAAACTGAAAGAATTGTAACGGTTATTGCTTGCATACTATTGTGTTTAAACTAGATATAAATTTTATTTAAAATAGCACGCCAACAATAATCCCCAAATCAATGTGGAAAAAAACGGGGAGGGCAGCGTTAAAACACTTTGTTTTGTGTTATTTTTACATACAACTAACCATTTTTTGTAAAAAACATAAGTATGTCCGAATATCATAATCCAGTACTGCTACAGGAATGTATGCAAGGCTTAAACCTACAACCCAACGGCAAGTATGTGGACGTAACCTTTGGTGGTGGCGGGCATAGCAACGAAATACTTAGCCATTTAACCACTGGTAAATTATTAGCATTTGATAGAGATACTGATGCTTTGCTTAACAAACCCACCAACGATAAACTTACACTGGTGCATCAAAATTATGCGCAATTACACAACTGGGCTGATTTTTACGACTTTACACCTATTGATGGTTTGTTGGGCGATTTGGGCGTATCGTCGCATCAGTTTGATACCGCTACACGTGGCTTCTCCTTTAGGTTTGATGCCGAATTAGATATGCGCATGAATACCACCACAGGCAAAACCGCTGCTGATATTATTAATAATTATTCGCCCGAAGAACTAAAGCGCATATTTAAAGAATATGGCGAAATACAACACTATAACCGCTTGGTAGATATGATAACCCAAGCACGCTTACATACCAAAATAACAACCACCACACAACTTACCAGCATAGTTATGCCTATGGTGTTTAAGCCTAAGCAAGCACAGTTTTTTGCGCAAATGTTTCAAGCTTTACGTATAGAGGTAAACAACGAGTTAGATTCGTTAAAACAAATGTTAGAAGCGTCGCTCAAAATATTAAAACCAGGCGGACGATTAGTAATAATGAGTTATCATTCGTTAGAAGATAGATTGGTAAAAAACTTTATGCGCACAGGTAATTTTGCTGGCGATGTACATAAAGATTTTTTCGGAAACATACTTACACCATTTGAACAAATAACTCGCAAACCAATAGAACCGAGCGAAGCGGAGGTTAAAACAAATAGTAGAGCACGTAGTGCAAAATTGCGAGTGGCACAAAAAATATAATGGTATAAATGGAAATAATTTTGAAAACGGAACGCCTTTTTTTAAGAGAGGTAGATAGTGTAGATGAGAACGATTTATTTGAAATGGATTCAGACCCAGAAGTACATATACATATTGAAAACAACCCTGTAAAACACATAGATGAAATTAGAGCAGTAATAAAAATGCTTCAACAGCAGTATAAAGATAATGGCATTGCAAGATGGGCTGTTATTAATAATGTAACGAATGAGTGTTTAGGTTGGGCAGGTTTAAAATACATAAAAGAGCCGCTAAATAACCACGTTAATTTTTATGAACTTGGGTATAGATTTAAAAAGAAACATTGGGGAAAAGGCTATGCCACCGAAGCTTCAAAAGCAATTGTTAATTATGGATTTACTAATTTAGCAATAGACAAAATATATGCAATTACGGCAATTGAAAATTTAAACTCAAAAAAAGTACTACAAAAACTAAATTTTGAACCTATTACTATTTTTGATTACGATGGAGATTTAACAAATTGGTTTGAATTAAAAAAAACAAACTGGAATACATTTTAATAACAAAATGAACAAATTTAAACCTACCGAAACTCCTACCAAGGAAGCGCCACAAAAGGCTAAAACAAAGGCAAAGCCCAATAAGGCATTGCGCTTTGCTACTGGTATTATTAATGGTGCATTTTTATCCAAAGAAAACGCATTGGCACAAGTACCATTTATATTTTTCATCGTGTTTTTGTGTATGTTATATATTTCTAATTCGTACTACGCTGAAGGAATGGTAAGGGATATAAATAAAACTACCAACGAACTAAAAGAACTCCGCTCAGAATACATTACTACAAAATCGGACCTTATGCACGCAAGCAAACAAAGCGAAGTAGCTGTAATAGCTACTGCCATAGGCATTGAGGAATCTACCACGCCACCTTATAAAATTGTAGTAAACAACAACGATATTACAACAACAAAAGATACTATAAATTAATTACGAATTAAAAATTACGAATTGCGTTTAACATCAAACGTTTATCAATTACAAAACACATTAATAATAATTACTTAATTAACACCGCAAACAACAATGATGGACAATAAACAATACATTATGAAACGCACCTATGTGGTGTACGCGGGCGTGTGTTTGTTTGCCTTTGCGGTATTGTTTCAACTATTTAAAGTACAATATGTAGAGGGCGATAAATGGCGAGCTAAAGCCAAAGAACTTACTACACAATATCAAACTATTGATGCTTCGCGCGGGAATATATTTTCGGCCGATGGTAGCTTACTTGCCACGTCGTTGCCCATATACGAGCTACACATGGATATGCGAGCCGAAGCCATAACCGACAAACTGTTTGCTAAAAACATAGATTCGTTAGCCATACAATTAAACGCATTATTCAACGATAAAACAGTAGCTGCTTATAAAAAAGAATTAAAACGTGCTCGCCGTAACAAAGAACGTTACCACCTACTGCAACGAGGCGTGCGCTATACGCAGTTAAAAGAAGTAAAACAATTTCCTATAATAAAACTTGGAAAATACAAAGGCGGACTTATTGTACTACAACAAGATAAACGTGAACAACCCTTTAAAAATCTTGCTGTGCGCACCATTGGCTACGATAGAGCAGGCAAGCCTGTAGGTATTGAGGGCAAGTACAACGATTATTTGGTAGGACAACAAGGCAAACGTTTAATGCAAAAAATAGCAGGTAGTGTGTGGATGCCCATTAACAGCGAAAACGAAGTAGAACCACACAATGGCGCCGATATAACTACCACCATAGATGTAAACATACAAGACGTGGCGCAACACGCACTTATTACACAACTAAAAAAACATAAAGCCCACCATGGCTGTGTTATAGTAATGGAGGTAGCTACAGGGCAAATAAAAGCCATAGCCAATTACACACGCAAAGATACAGCAACCTATCTGGAACAATATAATTATGCCATAGGCGAAGCAACTGAGCCTGGTTCTACGTTTAAATTAGCATCGTACTTAGCCGCTATTGACGATGGGTACATAAAAATATCCGACACGATAGATGCCGAAGGCGGGCACAAAAAGTTTTATGACCGCATAGTACGCGATAGCCACGATGGTACCAATAGAATAAGTGTACAACACGCTTTTGAAACATCGAGCAATGTGGCAATAGCCAAAATAATAAATAAATATTATGCTAAAAACCCACGCAAATTTACAGATAAGCTATACAGCCTAAACCTGAACAAACCCACAGGTATAGAGCTTAATGGCGAAGCGCAACCACGCATAAAAAGCCCTAAAGATAAAGATTGGTACGGTACATCGTTGCCCTACATGGCGCACGGATACGAGCTTACGGTAACTCCACTACAAACGCTTACGCTATACAACGCTGTAGCTAACAATGGTGTAATGGTAAAACCTATGCTTATAAAAAACATACAACGTAGTGGAACTATGTTAAAACAATTTAATACCACGGTTATAAATAATGCAATATGTAAACCAAGTACCATAAAGCAATTGCGTACCATGCTAGAGGGAGTAGTACAGCAAGGTAGTGCGCAAAACTTAAAAACTAACTATATGAAAATAGCAGGAAAAACAGGTACTGCCGTAATAGCGAGTAGTAAGGGTAGTTATAATAATACCGAAGAAAGTACCGAAGCCAAAGCCTATCAAGCATCGTTTGCGGGTTATTTCCCTGCCGAAAACCCTGTGTATTCGTGCATTGTAGTGGTAAATAATCCAAGTGGAAAGTTGTATTATGGTAACGTAGTAGCAGGGCCAATATTTAAGGAAGTGGCCGATAAAATATATGCCACACAACTTAACTTACAAACTACGCCTGTGGTTGATACTACTTTTAAAATAAAAAAGCCGTTGATACAAATGGGCAATAGCAACGACTTTGCAACTATTATGCGTGCAGTACTACACAACGATAATTATAAAACCAATGCCGATTGGGTAAAAATAGATGTAGATAATAAGGTAGCCCACAACACCAAAATAGAAACCTCGTTTAACAAAAAATCGTTCAGCGGTCTTATAGGTATGGGTGCACGAGATGCCGTGTATCTATTGGAAAACAAGGGCTACAGCGTTATAGTGCGAGGCAAAGGAAACGTAAAACGTATTACACCTATTAGTACCGAGAGCGGTAACAAAAAAGTAATTGTAGAATTAGCCTAAAAAACAATAATATGAAAAATATAAAAACAGCAATAGCTATTGCGCTTAGTATAGTACTTGTTGCTTGCGGTGAAGCAAGACAACACGAAGCAAGTGTGAGTGAAGCAAATGATGCTAAAGTAAGCGCAGATGCTGGTTCGGCTGCATTTAAAGAAACATTGAGCGAAGACGAGGCTTCAACTATTAATAGTAATATCTCCTCATCGGCCGCTGTTGAAAACAAAAAAGATACCGTGCATAAATTTGTACGTACTGCCAATTTAAAATTTAAAGTAAAAAGTGTAATTGCATCAACCTATAGTATAGAAAACATAACAGCGCAACAAGCAGGATTTGTTACTTATACTAACCTTGCAAGCACTATTGATTATACTACATCAACCGCCATTAATGCCGACTCTACATTAGAAACCACATTTTTTACGGTAGTAAACAACATAATTATTCGTGTGCCTAATACTAAGCTAGACACTACATTAAAATTAATTGCTAAAAATATAGACTATTTGGATTATAGAATAATACAAGCCGAAGATGTTGCGCTGCAATTACTATCCAATAATTTAACACAACATCGTGTGGCTAAAAGCGAACAACGATTAACCAACGCTATTGATAATAGAGGCAAAAAGTTACAAGAAACTACCACTGCCGAAGAGTTATTACTAAACAAACAAGAGCAAGCAGATGATGCTAAAGTGGCTAACCTTACCTTAAAAGATAAAATTAATTTTAGTACCATAACATTAGAAATTTATCAACGCCAAAGCATTAAGCGAGATGTAGTG
This sequence comes from Bacteroidia bacterium, assembly GCA_040080595.1. Lineage (GTDB taxonomy): Bacteria > Bacteroidota > Bacteroidia > UBA4408 > UBA4408 > JACMRI01. Next base: position 8,986 of record JBEBIC010000073.1, read on the forward strand.
TGCAACTACAAAAACATAAATGCCTACGAACCAAGCTTAGCAAGCAAAATACTTGATGCCGTAAAATATGGTTGGAATAGTATAGTACACATTATTTTATTCTTAATTGAAATATGGTGGCTTTTACTAATTGCTGGTTTTGGATTTTGGGCGTATAGAAAATATAGCAGTAAATAATAGAAAAACTCAATTTCATTCTTTCTATACTTAACAAAATTGTATGCTCGTAAAAATTACGAGCATACAGCTTAAAATTTAAAAGGAATATAATTTTAGTTACTCCCCCATACTAGCTTTAATAAAACTGCTAAACAAAGGATGAGGTTGCTCTACTGTACTTTTGTATTCGGGGTGATATTGCACGCCTACAAACCATTTGTGTGTTGGTATTTCTACTATTTCTACTAGGTTGTTGGTAGGGTTTACGCCTGTGCAGTTCATACCTGCTTGTTGGTATTGTGTGCGATACGCATCATTAAATTCGTAACGATGGCGATGACGTTCAGTAATACTTGTGGCGTTGTAAGCCTTTTGTGCGTTGGTGTTGGGAGTAATAGTACACTCATAACTACCCAAGCGCATAGTACCACCTTTGTTGGTTATCTTTTTTTGCTCCTCCATCATATCTATAACGGGGTGCGGTGTATTTTTATTCATTTCGGACGAATGCGCATCATGCAAACCAAGTACATTACGTGCATATTCTATTACGGCACATTGCATACCTAAGCATATACCAAGGAACGGTATATTGTTTTCGCGTGCATATTGCACTGCATTTATTTTGCCTTCAATACCTCTATCGCCAAAGCCTGGTGCTACTAATATACCGTGTAAGCCTTTCAATGTTTTGCTTGTAATAGTAGCGTCGGTAAGGGCTTCGCTGTGTATCCATTGCAAATCTACTTGGCAGTGGTTAGCAGCACCTGCATGTATAAATGCTTCTGCTATAGATTTGTACGCATCTTTTAACTCTACGTACTTACCTACTAAGCCTATTTTTACTACGTTGTTAGGGTTTTTATGGTTGTACAAAAATTGTTTCCAAGCCGTCATATCTAACTCTTGTCGGCTTGGCATATTTAGTTTGCTTAACACCACTTTATCCAATCCTTCTTCAAGCATAAGCATTGGCACGTCGTATATAGTGCTAGCGTCCATGCTTTCTATTACGGCATCGGGGCTAACGTTACAAAACTGTGCTATTTTACGACGAAGTTCTTTGGGTAAATATTTTTCGGTACGGCATACTAATATATCGGGTTGCACACCGTATTCTAATAGCATTTTTACACTATGTTGTGTAGGTTTAGTTTTAAGTTCGCCTGCGGCAGCTAAGTAAGGTACAAGTGTTAAATGTATGCAAAGGCAGTTGTTACCAAGCTCCCAACGTAATTGACGAATAGATTCTATGTACGGTAACGATTCTATATCGCCTACAGTCCCTCCTATTTCGGTTATTACAAAATCGTAATTACCATCTTTCCCTAGGCGAAATATACTGTCTTTAATTTCGTCGGTAATATGTGGTACTACCTGTACAGTTTTGCCCAAATACACGCCTTTGCGCTCTTTACTTATTACCGATTGGTAAATGCGTCCTGTAGTAATATTATTTGCCTGCGATGTAGGTACGTTAAGGAAACGCTCATAATGCCCAAGGTCAAGGTCGGTTTCTGCGCCATCATCAGTTACGTAGCATTCGCCGTGTTCGTAAGGATTTAGTGTACCAGGGTCAATGTTTATGTATGGGTCTAGCTTTTGTATTGTTACTTTAAAACCACGTGCCTGTAGTAACTTAGCCAACGAGGCCGATATAATTCCTTTTCCTAACGACGAGGTTACTCCGCCTGTTACAAATATGTATTTTGTGCTTGATGCCGACATAGTGTGGTTTTAAATAGTTTGGGCGAAATTAATAATTATAAATGTTAATTACGAATTATGAATTACGAATTACGACTGTTATATAAACAATAGCAAAATAATTTTATAATTTGATAATGCGTTAATTTGATAATGTTTGTAACTCTTTTAAACCGAACAAGAAAACTCTCCGAAACTCTGCGAGAAAATAATTTGGAAATTTGATGATTAGTTGATTTAATAATACTTGCAAGGTTTTAAACCAAATAAGAGAACTCCCCCGAAACTCTGCGCTTTTAATCTCCGAAACTCTGCGAGAAATTAATTTTTAAACCCCTACAAACTTGTATTAAGTAACAAACCCGAATTTACTAACATATCCAAATGTTTGGTTTTGCTTATGCGCTGTGTTACACCCAAGTGTTCGTATTTGTGGCAATCGGAACCTATAAAACGGATAATGTTTTTTTCTATTAATTTTTCGGCTACAGCTTTCATTGGTGGTCCATAATGTCCTACTAAAGAATTAGCGTTTACTTGCAAATACACACCGCGCTCCGAAAGTTCTTCGTATTTATCTAAATTACGGTGCCAGTAAGGATAGCGCTCAGGGTGCGCCAATATTGGCTTATAGCCTTTCATTTGCATATCGTACACCAACTTATTTACACCTTCGGGTTCGTTAATGTACGACAGTTCAAACAATACATAATTATCGCCAAGGGTAAGTAATTTTTCGTTGTTAAGTTTGTGTTCAAAATCGCTATCAAAATAATATTCGGCAGCGGCCTCCAGTCGCAAATGTGCTATGGCTGGGTGTTTTAGCGCTTCGGCACGTACTTGTGCTAATCCTCCCAATATTATTTCGGGCGTGTTGCGATAGGCATCGCCCATAATGTGTGGCGTAGTTATAATGGTGGTATAACCCATAGCGGCAAACTCGTGGAGCATAGCTATGGTATCTTCCATGCTCTTAGAACCATCGTCAATAGTGGGTATTAGGTGCGAGTGCATATCGGTACCTATTGCCGAAAACGGAATATGTATACTTGGTGTTGCACTAAAAAATTTACTAAAAAACGACATAAGGTGTAATGTGTTAAATTAAACTGAAATTACTGGCGGTCTTCTACCTTAGTAATGTTGGTATTGGCTACATCACTTT
>JBEBIC010000330.1:0-2765 GCA_040080595.1 Bacteroidia bacterium
CTTACACTTGAGGTTGAACAACTACAGCTAACCAACGAAACGGAGTTAGAAAATTATCGCTTAGAGTACCTTAGCAAAAAAGGTAAAATTGGTGCGCTTATGGACGATTTTAGAACTGTACCCAACGAACAAAAAAAAGAAGTAGGTGCATTAATAAACGTGCTTAAAACCAAAGCGCAAGACTTATTTGATGTAGCCAAAGAAAATTTAGAAAACACGGTTGATGTAGCTTCAACCATTGATTATACACGTAGCGTAGCCGAACATCAAGTAGGCGCTCGCCATCCATTAAGCATAGTGCGCAACGAAATATTAGATGTATTTAATCGTATTGGTTTTAATGTAAGCGATGGCCCCGAAGTAGAAGATGATTGGCACAACTTTTCGGCACTTAACTTTCCGCCCGAGCACCCAGCACGTGATATGCAAGATACTTTTTTTATAAAAGATGCACCTAACATGGCATTGCGTACGCATACATCAAGCATACAAGTGCGCATAATGGAAGGCGGACAATTGCCCATACGTACTATATCGCCAGGGCGTGTGTACCGCAACGAAGCCGTATCGGCACGTGCACACTGCCAATTTCATCAGGTAGAAGGTTTATATATCGATAAAGGCGTTTCCTTTGCCGATCTTAAACAAACCTTACTTTATTTTTCCAAAGAATTGTATGGAGCAAATACCAAAATACGTTTGCGCCCATCGTACTTTCCGTTTACTGAGCCAAGTATGGAAATGGACATAAGCTGTCCGTTTTGTGCTGCCAAAGGTTGCAATATATGCAAAGGCACAGGCTGGGTAGAAATATTAGGCTGCGGCATGGTGGACCCGCAAGTATTAGATAATTGCGGTATTGATAGTAAAGTATATAGTGGCTTTGCCTTTGGAATGGGTATAGAACGTATAACTATGCTCAAATATCAAGTAAACGACTTACGCTTGTTTTTTGAAAACGATGTGCGGTTCATCAACCAATTTAAAAATGCTTAATTAGTATAATAATACAATAAAATGAAACATCTCTTAGCCATACTCACGCTTGCATTATACGCTAAAGTTGTAGTGGCGCAAGATGTTATTATTACTACCAAAGATACACTACGAGGTTTATTAAACAAAGCTACCGTAAGCTACGATGATGTGGAACTGTTTACTAATGGAAGTTACATAGTAGTAAACAAAACTAACATAAATGCCATAAAAGGCGATGTTAATTTAAAACCATACAATACCATACAATACACCGCCACACGTGTTATTGATGGCGAGCGTATTTATTTCAACATTATAAAACAGGGTACAGATAGTATTACGATAGTTGAATTTAATGCCAAAACATATCAACCTACGGTAAGTAGTTATTCAGCAAGTGCTATTAATAATGTGGAACGTTTGGAATCTAATTATAAAGAAAACGCCCCTACCACAACGCCTCAAACCATTGCAAATACAAGCGCTCCAACACCAACGTACAACAAAGGAACGGCTGAACGCAAACAAGAACATAAATTTTTTAGGTTGGAAGCAGGTGTAACTTACGCCAAAGTATTAGCACCAGTAGTAAACCAAGGCGAGGCTATACTATTTGATGATGCTACTACTAAACTCAACAACAGTAACGGCGAATATTATGCGCATGCCATGTATGTGTCAGCCAGTAATTTTACACTAAGTGCAGGTGTTGATTATTTTGCAGGCAAGGTAAATTATTTAGGAAGTTTAGATGTAATAACTAGAGTAGGTGCTTCGGGGCAATTTTTAAATACGAATAATACCACACCTTCGGGTTTTACAAAAATAGGCGAAGTGCCTGCGCAGTTTAGTGTTAAGCGCAATGCACTAACGTTTACTGGGCAACTAGGCTATCAGTTTAACATAGGGGAAAACAAAAACCTATTGTGCTTAGCAGTAGGTTTGGGAATAGGCAATTATAAAGATGTTTCTACACTTACCGTACAGAGTATTACTGACCCAATAATAAAAGGAACTTATACAGGTAGTATAGCTACTACACAACTAAGTATAAAGTATTTGTACAATGCAGGTTCGTTTTATATAGGGCCTATGCTTGCGTTTAACCGCAGTACCGCCACTTACAAGCAAGAGGTAGTTAGCATTAATGGCGGCGCACCTGTTACTACCCCTATTAGCGATAAAGAACCCTTGTCTCGTTATCAATTAGGGCTTGTTGTACGTTTTTAAAAAATATAATTATACTAAATAGCCATGCAATACATACAAGATATAAAACATATACTAGCGCAAGCAAGGCAAAAAAGCTATCAAGCTATTAATACTGCTATGGTAGAAGCCTACTGGAATATAGGTAAAACAATAGTAATAGAAGAACAAAATGGCAAGCAAAGAGCAGATTATGGTAAGGCTATTATAAAAACAATTTCGTCAGAATTAACTACCGAATTTGGCAAAGGGTTTTCGGAAAGAAACGTGCATTATTTTCGTAAATTTTACATCACGTTTCCTGAATTTGAAATTTTGCAGACGCTGTCTGCAAAATTGAGTTGGTCTCATTATCAATTAATTATGGGGGTTGCTAGCGCTGATGCGCAACGTTATTATTTAGAAGAGGCTTCAAACAATATGTGGAGCGTACGCACATTAGATAGAAATATTTCAACGCTTTATTACCAACGACTTTTATCATCTCAAGTAAAAATACCTGTGGTAAATGAAATGCAAGAAAATACCAAGGCGTTGCAACAAGACACTTTTGAGTTTATTAAAAACCCTACAGTATT
>JBEBIC010000331.1:0-2737 GCA_040080595.1 Bacteroidia bacterium
ACAAATAGACTCAAGTGTAAATAACTACAGCACTACCAACGTAAGTAATGTAAACATACTTAATGTGGATACTAGCGTTACCAATGTTAGTAACACTAACGTAAGCAATGTAAACATACTTAATACCGACACCACCATAAGCAACTACACCAGTAGTACCAACGCTACGTTTACTAACTTAACAGTAGGCGGACAAACCATTAACGCACTTATTACTGATAGTATAAGCAAGCAAGCTTGGTTACAAAAAGGAAATAATGCCAACCCTAATAATAAATTAGGTACACTTAACAATACCGACCTGCACGTATATGCAGGCGGGCTAGAACGCATAACAGTAGGCGCAGGTGTAGGTAATGTAGGTATAAACCAAGGCTTGCCTACCCAAAAATTAGATGTAGTGGGCAACGTACAGTTTACAGGTGCCCTAATGCCTGGCACAGCAGCGGGTACTACAGGGCAAGTATTAGTAAGCCAAGGTACCAACTCGGCACCTATATGGGTAGCGCCAGGTAGCTTAGGCACAAGTGGCACACCAGGTAATAATGCACTAAGTAAAACTACCACCGAACCCGCAGGTGTAAACTGCCCCAATGGCGGACAAAAAATAGAAACAGGTGTAGATAATAATACCAATACCATATTAGACGCAAGCGAAATAACAGCAACCAACTATGTGTGCAACGGTGCTACAGGCCCACAAGGCGTAGCAGGAGTTGCTGGCCCAGCAGGTGCTAATGGTGCAGCGGGTACACCAGGTACAAATGGTACAAACGGAGCAGTAGGCGCTATGGGTCCTGCGGGTCCACAAGGCGTAGCAGGAGTTGCTGGCCCAGCAGGTGCTAATGGAACCAATGGTACTAACGGAATAGCAGGTGCTAATGGCGTAGCAGGCACAAACGGAACTAACGGACAAAACTCACTTATAAAAACTACCCCCGAGCCTGCTGGCGTAAACTGTGCAACAGGCGGACAAAAAGTAGAAACGGGTTTAGATGCAAATGCAAATGCTATATTAGAAGCTGGGGAAGTTACCGCAAGTACTTATGTATGTAATGGCGCTGGAGGTGCTGGAGGTGCATCAAGTACTGGTAATGGATTGTATGATGTTGCTAAACTACACAAAGGCACAACAGGAAGAAATAGACATTTTGTAATTCTTAGTAATGGAGATGTATTAGGTTGGGGTACCGACGGAAATGGAGAGATTGGAGATGGAGATGAAAATACGAATGCCAAAATAGTTCCTACTCTTGTTGATTTACCAGGCCCTTGTAAGGAGGTTGTATTAGAAAATTACACCACATACTTTATAATGCAAAATGGCGATTTATATAGTGTGGGTTACAATGGTTATGGACAACTTGGTGTTGGAGATGTAACAGCTCGTTTTACTCCAACAAAAGTATTAAATGTTGCTAATGTGGTTAAAGTTGCAACATCACAACAAACAATGCATTATAGTGCGGTTTCTGCTTGTGCATTAACATCAGCAGGACAATTGTGGTGTTGGGGTTATAATGCTTACGGACAAGTAGGAAACGCTACTGTTACACAACAAAATGCACCAGTGTCTATTTATCCAAACGGAATAATTGATATTGAAGGGGCGGGAGGTAATGGAGGGTCATTTTGTGCTCTTAAAAGTGATTCTACTATGGCATGTTGGGGTTACAATCCTTATGGAGCTTTGGGTATAGGTAATACCACTAATCAAAATACACCACAACCCTTATTTTTGCTAACTAAAGTTGCTAAAATGGCATCAATAGGGCATGCGGATTCATACGTTAGAAGATGTGTAACATTAAGCAATGGAGATATGTACTGCTGGGGTTATAATGGCTACGGACAAGTAGGGGATGGAAGTACGGTAAATCGTCAATCGCCTTATTTTGTAATAAATAATGTAAAACAAATGGCTTTAGGAGAAATAAGTACTTATGCTTTACGTAATACAGGTCTTGTGTATTCATGGGGTTATAATGCCCAAGGGAATTTAGGTATTGGCAATACTACAAATCAAAGCTCTCCTGCGCTAGTGGCAGCTTTAACTGCTATTGATACTATATTATGTACAACAAATAGATACCCAAGTGCATATGCTATAAAAAACTCAGGCAATACAGTGTATTCATGGGGTTATAATTATTATGGAATATTAGGTAACGGTAAAACAGCTGATGTATTATCACCTCAAATAATTAATCTCAAAAATGTAAAAGCAATGACTTCTGCTGGTTCTTGGGATAATATATCAGGTTCAAGTTGGCAAGCACATTCAATGATAGCATTATTGAAAGACGGTGGAGTAAAATGTTGGGGGTATGGTGGTGAAGGAGGCAATGGTAGCGGAGCTACATACAGCCAATACACCCCCCAACTCATTAACAGATAAGCCCTATTTTTACCATTAACAAAATAAAATTTGCATATATCTAAATTAATCACTTATTTAGTGTTAATAAAAAAATAGAAAAATGAAAATATCTACTAAAATATCCGCAATAGCATTACTTGCTACACCATTTATGGCACAAGCACAAAATGCAATTTTTTATAGCAATGGCGCTACTGTAGCCGTTACTTCATCGAGCAGTACTGTTATGACTGTTAATGGAAAACTATCGTTAGACAACGCTTCGCAGTTTACCAACGATGGGCAAATAGAAATTAAAAACGCACCACTTAATACAGGTGGAAACTCCACATTTGGCGATTTTGAAATAATAGATGC
>JBEBIC010000332.1:0-2727 GCA_040080595.1 Bacteroidia bacterium
TTTTATTATTCTATCAAAATTAACATTATTTACAACGTAGGTAAACTTATTTACTGTGTATTTTGGATAAACAGCCTAAATAGTTGAATAATACACGAATGAGTTTTGTAAACTACAAAATAATTAGCCCTGCGTTGTAATTACTTACATGTGTAGGCAATGCGTAAGGCGCAAGTTGCGACTCTTCCAAATTATGTATAACGTGTAAGCGCTTACCTGCATTGTGTGTAGGGTAGGTATTGGTTATAAAGGTTTCAAACTGTTGTGGATTAATGTTGTTATCATACAATAATATATCATACACTACATCAAAGCGTTGTTGCAAATTACTTAATAAGAGTAACGCTACATTGCTTAATACACTATATACAAGTACTATGCTTATGAGTTGTGTAGCTATTAAATAATTAAAATTATATACATAGCTTGCCGCTACAAATAAGGCAAACTGTATTACTAACGAAAAATTAACTCCATAAGTAAAATTACGTGTTTTGCTTATGCTCATAAGGCGCAGTGCTGTAAGGTTTACATGGGTTTCGCCTAAACTATTAGTAGTAGCATCATTTAACACTAAAATAGTTTTGCCGTTGCTGTAAAATAGTTGATTTTCGGTTGCTTTTTTATTAATGTACAATTCATTAATGGTACAATTATAATCGCTTAAAAATTCGTTTAATAACAAATGATTAATACGTTGTATGTGCAGTGAATTTTTCCATTTATACACCAACCATTCTGTACTTTGCAATAGTACCAGCAACAATACAAAAGCAAGTATAGGTAACCACCACGTAAGGTAACTAGAAACGTGAATAATTTTGACGCAGGCAACACTTATTAATAAACTAATAATAAATGAGAGGTAGCTATGTTGTAATTTTAAAACCAACGATGCTATAAAAAACACAACCGATGCTACACACATTAATAACACTACTAACGTGGTACTTGCCACTATTCCTTGTACTTGAAAAAAAGCAACGTAATTAGCTGGGAGTTGCGCTAATAAAGCCAACAGCGTTAATGATAGTGCTATACTAACAATGCGAGGAAGGTGGTTTTTGAACATTAATTTTATAGTTTTATATAGTACTTATTTTAAGCATATTGGTTTTGCCTTTTTCTGATAATGGAATAGAGGCAATGTTAATAATGTATTCACCCTCGGTAAGCCAACCTTCTGTTTTAAGTATGTGTTTAATATCGGCAATGGTATGGTCGGTACTTATGTTTTTATCATAATAAAAGCCACGTACACCCCACACTAAATTCATCATATCTAATATGGCTTGATTACTTGTAAACATATATATGGTAGCATTGGGGCGGTAGCCGCTTAGTTTAAATGCTGTAAAGCCACTATGTGTCATAGTTACAATAGCTTTAGTACCTGTAGCTTGCGTAAGTTGTGCTGCACTAAAACAAATGCTTTCAGTTATAAATCTATCGCTATTTTTTTCAATAGCAGGGCGGGTTCTGTTGTACTTATATCCGCCCGCTTCTACCTCAGCAATAATTTTTTGCATAGCTTCAATAACCTTTACAGGGTGCGCCCCTACTGATGTTTCTCCGCTTAGCATTACTGCATCAGCGCCATCGAGTACACCGTTGGCTACATCGCTTACTTCGGCACGTGTAGGTTGTATGTTGGTTATCATACTCTCCATCATTTGCGTTGCTATAATTACTGGTTTGCAAGCATCGAGGCACTTACGCACAATTTCTTTTTGTATCATAGGCACTTGCTCAAAAGGTATTTCTACACCTAAGTCGCCACGCGCTACCATTACAGCATCAGTTTCTTTAAGTATATTATCAAGGTCAAGTATTGCTTCGGGTTTTTCTATTTTAGCTACAATGCGTGTACGACGACCGTGGTTGGTAATAATGTGGCGTAACTCAATAATATCGGCTGCGTTGCGTACAAATGATAAGCCAATCCAGTTTACGTTGCAGCTTAGTGCAAACTCCAAATCGAACAAATCTTTTTCGGTAAGGCACGGTAATGATATTTTGGTGTTGGGTAAGTTTACTCCTTTTTTGCTGGCTAATTTACCACCATACAATATACGTGCACGCACTTCGGTAGTAAGGTTAGTTTCTATTACTTCTAATTGAAATTTACCATCTTCAACCAATATTTTCTCGCCTACTTTTACATCTTTAGGAAACTGCGGGTAAGTAATAAACAAACGCTCGGCAGTGCCTATACACTTTTCAGTAGTTATTATTATTTCGTTACCTGGTATAAGTTCTATCAACCCATTTTCTACTTCGCCTATGCGTAATTTAGGACCTTGCAAATCGGCAAGTATGGCTACGTGGGTATTTAGTTTGGTATTTATTTGTTGTATAGTTTCTATGGTTTTACGCACTCTGTCGTAGTCCACGTGGCTAAAGTTTACACGAAACACATCTACACCTTTGTGTATCATTTGCTCTATAACTTCTGCGCTATCTGATGCTGGGCCTAATGTGGCTACTATTTTTGTTTTGTTTAAAGGGGTCATAGTCTAAAAATATACTTCGGTTTTTAATTTGTTGTAAATCTATCTCAAATGTAGTAAGTATGCGTGGTACGTTGCGTAATTCTTTCAACAATAATTCATAATCACTGTCTATAAATTTTCCGTTGATGTATAAAAAGTAATTAAAATTTTTGTATTCTTTTATCAATGTGCTTGCACCTTCATCAATGGGTGGTAGTTCACGGTTTTTGTGCGA
>JBEBIC010000333.1:0-2724 GCA_040080595.1 Bacteroidia bacterium
TTTTATTCATAGTCTTTGATTTCTTCAAAGCTAAGTATATTAAGCGACACAGAGATTTCTAGCACCAGAAATGTCTATTCCCCCAGTATTTTTAACTTTTGTGGTAGAAACCGACGGTAGCATTAGCAACGTAAAGCTATTGGGCGGAGTAAAAGGTGCGCCCGATTTGGCGCAAGAAGCCATGCGTGTAGTAAAAGCTATGCCCAATTGGAAACCAGGTAAACAAAACGGAAAGCCTGTACGTGTACAGTTTAATTTACCTGTTGCTTTTAGTTTAAATTAGGTAAATAGCATAGGATTAATGCCATTATGGTATATTAATACCAATTGTAATTATAATGAAGTACAATTACTACGTGTTTTTTTACCAAATTTTATTCACGCCACGGTGGCAGAGCGACGTCGAAGCCTTAGTCGTATATTAGCTCGTGCGCCGCTAAGTTACCATAGCGAGAATATATGAAGGGAATAAATGTGTACTATACATTATTTACAATTGGTATTTCCTAAAATAAAAATTACAAGAACTCGCATTAAAAATAACCCTATCCTACAATAAAAAAACTATTTTCGTGTTATAATTACTATACAATTATAGCCCCCCATTTTATGAAATTAATAGCACTTCCATTTTTAGCAGTAATAGCACTACACACTACCGTATTGGCACAAGCACCAAAGTACAGTAATGAGTTTTTGCAAATAGGTGTAGGCGCTCGTTCCTTAGGTATGAGCGGGGCGCAGGTAGCAAGCGTAAACGATGTTACGAGTGGTTACTGGAATGCAGCAGGACTTACAGGCATTGGCAATACTCCACAGCTAGCATTAATGCACGCCGAATACTTTGCAGGCATAGCCAAATACGATTATGGCGCATTTGCCAAACGTATTGATAGCAGTAGTGTACTGGCACTATCGGTAGTGCGTTTTGGGGTGGATAATATACCCAACACCACCGAATTAATAGATGCTAATGGTATAATAGATTACAATCGTATAAGTTCGTTTTCGGCAGCTGATTATGCTTTTATAGGTTCGTACGCACGTAATTTAAAAATAAAAGGATTAAGCGTGGGAGGTTCTGCCAAAGTAGTGCGCCGTATTATAGGTAAGTTTGCCAATAGTTGGGGCTTTGGGATTGATGCAGGATTACAATACAAACGCAACCAATGGCAATTTGGACTTACAGCACGAGATATTACAACTACATTTAATGCTTGGAACGTAACGCTAGACGACAAAACAAAAGCCACATTTTTGGCTACAGGTAATACCATTCCTACCAATTCGCAAGAAATAACCTTACCTCGTTTTTTGGTAGGTGCTGCCCGCAATATTAAGTTAAATAAAAACTTTAATTTATTAGCCGAAATTAATGCGGATATAACCACTGACGGTAAGCGTAATGTGGTGCTTAAAAGCAATAGCCTAAGTTTAGACCCACACGCAGGCGTAGAGTTAAATATATACAACCTAGTATATGTGCGTGCAGGCGTGGGCAATATTACCAAGCAAAAAGATATTTTGCAACGTACCATAACTACTGCGCAACCCAATGTAGGCTTAGGTTTAAAGTTTAGAAGTATATGTATAGATTATGCTTTTACTGATATTGGAAACTCATCTACGGCTATATATTCCAACATATTTTCGTTAAAATTTGATATTAATAAAACTCGCAAAAAGCAAGCGTAATTTTATTAGTTTTGGCGCATTATAAATTCATACTTATTTAAGAATAATGCAATTACTGTGTCCTCAAAATTTTACCGATTACGAATTAATAGATTGTGGAAATTTTGAAAAATTAGAACGTTGGGGAAATTACATAACCATAAGACCCGAGCCACAAGCCGTATGGAACAAGCAACTTAGCAATAGTGAGTGGGAGCGTAAAGCACACTTAATATTTGAAGCAAAGTCAAGCTCGTCGGGCACATGGCGCAAGCTAAAAAGTGCTCCAGACCAATGGCGTATAAACTACACAGCCAATACCAAAAATGCCAAACCACTTACGTTTAGATTAGGTTTAACCTCGTTTAAGCACGTGGGCTTATTTCCCGAACAAGCCGTTAATTGGGATTATATAACCAACTGCATTAACGATATAAATATACCTAACCCCAAGTTTCTTAATTTGTTTGCCTATACAGGTGCAGCAAGTATAGCGGCTTGCGCCGCAGGCGCAGATGTAACCCACGTAGATAGCATAAAACAAGTAGTAAGCTGGGCTAACGAAAATATGGTAAATAGCAACCTTACCAACATAAGATGGACGGTAGAAGATGCGCTAAAGTTTGCACGCCGTGAGGTAAAACGTGGCAATACGTACAACGGAATAATACTTGACCCACCAGCATTTGGGCACGGTGCTAATGGCGAAAAGTGGATATTGGAAGATAATATAACCGAACTTATTGATTTGGTATTGCAACTACTTGCACCCAAACATTTTCTTATACTTAATGCGTATTCATTAGGGTTTTCGAGTATTATACTAGAAAACTTATTAAAGAAAAAAGCAGGTAAAAACCTACAAACAGGCGAGTTATACCTGCAAAGCACCTCCGATTTAAAACTTCCGTTGGGAGTATGGGGTAGGTTTAGAAATTTTTAAGTTAATGAGGGGTAATAGACATTTCTGGTGCTAGAAATCTCTGTGTCGCTTAATATACTTAGCTTTGAAGAAATCAAAGACTATGAATAAAAAAACTGCTTTTATTG
>JBEBIC010000334.1:0-2713 GCA_040080595.1 Bacteroidia bacterium
ACTTACAGCTTGTGCAGCACCTTTTTTTAACTGAATAGTATTGCCTACACACAGTGCAGTATCTACACCTAATGTAGCATAAGTGAAAAATGTATCCATTACAAATTTTATAGTATCCGACGTATATGTGCAACCACTATTGTCGGCTATATGCACTGCGTAGTTACCTGCGTTAGTAATATTTAATAGAGAATCGGTACTGCCATTACTCCACTGAAAACTGTAATTGGCGTGCGATAGATTGGTGTTCCAAATTATATTACTGCCCACACATATTGCAGTTGTAGGGTAATTGTACACTGCTAGAGAGGGGGTAACTTTAATGGTATCGTAATGTTTTATGTTAAAATTATCTGTAGTTATAACGGAGTATGTCCCGTACTGATTTACTGTTATTTGTTTTGAAGTATCGCCAGTATTCCACAAATAATCTTTAAAAACAGCATTTACAGTTAGTGTAGTTCCAGTGCTTGGCACGCAACCAATATTGGAGAGTATGGCTACATCAGCCCCTAAGTTTAATATCGGCGCATATCTACTAGCTAAATAATTATTAACCATAGTGTTTTCGGTAGTAGATAGTAATCTATCAAATAAAATTATTTCAAATACATTCCCGTTCCATAAACCATAATATGTAGGATCTCCTCCTACTGCATAAGCCCCATTAACAAATGCATTGATAAAAGGTGCGTCTGAAGAGCTACCTGATAGTAGTGTATTTAAATACGACTCGGCGGAAACCCCAAATTGTTTTTTGTATTGAAATATTTTCGGATCAAATCCTGTGTTGTAAAGTAAAGAAGATGTAGTGCTATATATCGCATTATTACTATATATGGTAAAATCCTGTGTGTTTTTAGACAACCACATTCCTCCAGGAGCGTAAGGTCCAATATCAAATAGTACATTATACGAATCTGACATAACTCCCCCCGAAGCAACAACAAAAATTGTTAACGAAGAGGTACTTAGACCAGAAATAGTATTCCCGTTTAAAAATGTATTCCCATTAAAGTGTATCGCCGAATGCCCATTTAAAACATTTGTTGCTAAAATTGGCTGAGCGTTTATATTACTTTGTTGAGCGTTGTTAGCGTTACCACTATTGTCAGCCCAAGAGGTAACGTTAGCTCCACTCTGCGTTATTCCAGAGTCGGCCTGTAACCACAATTTAAGCCCTGTAATAGTAGATGGGTTTTGAGAAAAACAAAAGTTAGTTAAAAACAAAAAAATAATTTGAGAATTGAGGGATGACTTCATTTTAAGTAGTTGTAAAAAATATAGGTGGTATTAAAGATATCATTTTTATTAAAATTTCACAGGTCTTTTTTCACAGGAAATATATCGATTTTTTACAAATCATCTGACTTGTAAAAGAAGTCAGTAATAAAATAGTTGTGTTACTAAAATAAGTAACAGAATTAAATTACATTCGTTCAAAATTAAACAACACAACAACCTACTTTAAACCAATACGATTCTAAAATGCCCTCCGCTTCAAAAATAAATAATGCGTTGTTTTTAATATTTGGACAGGGTATAAACTTTGTGTTTAATTTGTTGATGCTACCAATAACCATAAGGCAACTATCTCTTAATGATTATGGCGTGTACTCTCAAGTAGTTATGGTTACCGCTACCTTATATGCTATTTTAAGTTTGGGGGTAACGAGTGGAATTATTGTTTTTTTTAATACAGATAAAAAGCAGAGTCAAAATGTTTTATTAAATGTGTTATTGGCCATTACATTATTTTTAATGTTTGTTTATATCATTTTTTGTTTATTTCATACCAATGTAGAGGCGATGTTGCACACTAGTAACTTATGGTCTTTTTTGCGTTTTTTTTATTTTTCTATCTTGTTTCAAATCACTATTGATTTGTTTTACACCTATTTTATTTTTTATCAAGAAATAAAATTAGCCTCCTACCTTACTGTTATTACCAATGTACTACGTTTGGCATTTGTTTTTGTAGCTATTGTTACTACCCATAATTTACATTATATATTTAGTGCGCAGTTGTTTGTACTTATGCTTTGTGCTGGTACTTATGCTTATTTTTTTATAAAAAAAAATAAGCATTCATATTTTAATTATAATGTAGCCATTGTTAAATCTGTTTTCAAATTATGTATTCCGCTATCATTAACAGGCATAATAGGCACATTACTAATACAAACAGATGGCTATCTTGTTAACTATTATTTAGGTGCAAATGAATTTACAATATATAGGTCGGGAGCTTTCGAAATACCCTTTTTATCCACTGTATACTCTTCCATTAGTTTAATTTTTTTACCGGAGTTAAAACAGCTTTTGTATGATAAAAATTACGAACGAATAATAGCACTTAAACGCAAAATTATTTTTAACTCGTCCCTACTTATTTACCCACTAATAATAGTTTTTTTGTTTTTTGGCAACGAGCTTATTACTACTTACTTAGGTAATAGTTTTGCGCGTAGCGCAGCGGTGTTTGTTGGTTACAACTTAATATTATTTATTAGAATTAATGATTATTCCGATGTGCTAACATTAACCCATCAAACTAAATTTATACTTTTGGTGTATGGTGTAGCATTTGTTTTAAATTTAATTTTAGGGGTTTGTTTTGTAAATACATTTGGCTTGGTAGGTCCAGTTTACGCTACGTTTATTGCTATTTTCTTTATAGCGGTAGCGCAACTATACAAAGTTACCTCAACAC
>JBEBIC010000335.1:0-2705 GCA_040080595.1 Bacteroidia bacterium
ACATAGTACTACTATTAGCCAGTATGCTGTTTTATGCTTGGGGTGCGCCTAAGTTTATATTTGTATTATTGCCACTTACCGCAATAGATTTTTTGATAGTAAAAAAAATGTATGCGCTTACACCAGGGCGCAAAAAACAATTGTGGTTGGCAGCATCAGTATGTTTAAACCTAGGTTTGTTGATGTATTTTAAATACTGCAATTTTTTTATTGATAATGCCAACGTAGTATTAACCAAACTACACATTACCAATGTACAATGGACCAAAATAGTATTGCCTATTGGTATTTCGTTTTTTTGTTTCGAAACTCTTACCTATTCTATTGATGCGTACCGCAAAGTAATAAAACCCTTGCAATACCTGCACGATTATTACTTATATATTTTCTTTTTTCCAAAATTAATAGCGGGGCCTATTGTACGTTTTAATGTATTGGAACATCAAATTCCTGCACAAAATCGCAACACCAATTCGGAATATATTATTGATGGTTTTTGGCGTTTTTGTTTAGGGCTTTCCAAAAAAGTACTTATTGCTAACACCATGGCACAGTTTGCCGATACTTACCTCAATGCCGATTTAGCGGCCTTAAATACCACTACAGCTTGGTTGGCTATATTAGGGTATACTATGCAAATTTATTTTGATTTTTCGGGCTACTCCGATATGGCATTGGGCTTAGCTAAAATGTTAGGGTTTAATCTCCCCGAAAATTTTGAGAATCCTTATACCTCCAAAAACATAACCGAGTTTTGGCGCAAGTGGCACATTTCGCTAGGCGCATGGATGAAAGAATATTTATACATACCCTTAGGTGGCAACAAAGTAAAATACAAATGGCAAATGTATTTAAACCTATGGTTAGTGTTTTTAATATCGGGTTTTTGGCACGGAGCATCGTGGAATTTTGTTATATGGGGCGCATTCCACGGCATATTTTTAATTTTAGACCGATTATTTTTAATTAAACTTACTCAAAAATTAGGCGCATTTGTAGCCACGGTTTCTACCTTTGGTATAGTAGTAGTGGGTTGGGTGTTTTTTAGAATGAATACTTTTTACGAAGCCAAGCAAGTTATAAAAAAACTTATTGCCTTTGATTTTAAAACAATAGAACTGTACGCTAATCGTGAGTTTTTTACGGTATTCATCATCGCAATTTTATTTTCGTTTTTAACATCGTTTACCGTAGGGCAAAAAATACAAAATGCTGTATATTTTAATAAACGCAGCGCCAATCAGTCGTTGCTACTTAGTGCCGTGGGTTGCATCTTGTTTATAGTATGTGTAGCACGCATTACTTCGTCCGATTTTAATCCATTTATTTATTTTAGATTTTAGCGCATGACCAAAACACTACATAACGTATCGCTTACATTAATATTTGTAACCTTACTATCGCCCTTACTCTTGTTTTTGTTTCCGCTTATAAAAGTAAAAAATTTACAAGGCGCTATAACCCTTATTACCGCTACCGATGGCGCACAAGGCAGTTGGTACGACGAAAGCTATCAAAAAACGAAAGAAAAATATTTAAACCAAGAGTTTGGTTTTAGAAACACTTTGGTACGCCTTAATAACGAGCTGTATTACCGCATATTTAGCCTTGCCAAGGCAAATGGTGTAGTAGTAGGTAAAAAGGGCTATTTGTACGAAGAAACCTACATTAACGACTATTATGGAACTAACTTTATTGGGCAAAGTAAAATAGACGAAAACGTAGCGCGCCTTACCAAAATAGACAGTGTATTTAAAACCCTGAACAAAACTTTACTTATAGTATTTGCGCCTGGTAAAGCATCGTTTTACCCAGAGTATATACCCAATAATTATAAGCGAGCTGGCGCAGAAACTAACTACAAAGGCTATAGAAAATCGGTACAGCAATCGGGCATAAATTTTATTGATTTTAACGAATATTTTATTGCGAATAAAGGAAAAACCAGTTACGAATTGTATCCCAAAACAGGTATTCATTGGAGCGATTATGCCGCTATTGTTGCTTTAGATTCTATCAACAAAAAATTAGGAACCATACGCAATTATAACCCAGTAGAAATGTATTGGACGGAAAGCGTTGATAACAAAGACAGTGTAAGCACCGTAGATAGCGACATAGAAAATGGAATGAATTTAATGTTTGCTATTGAGAAGCCACGCATGCGTTACCCCGTGTTAAAATACGATGAGCGTAACAAACAAAAACCTACGGTACTAAACATAGGCGATAGTTTTTATGCTAATGTGTTTGATAAAGAAATACCTCAAAAATTATTTACCAACGCAGGCTTTGCTTTTTTTAGTCAAGTAAAATCGCCGTTTGTACAGAGTACACAAGACGTTGCTAACATTAATTTAAAAGAATTTATTGATAAGCACGACGTAGTTATACTTATGTGTACCGAGGGTACTATAGTTAATTTTCCGTTTGGCTATGATAAAAAACTAGCCAATATTTATTGCGCCTCTCCTTTTGATAAAGAAGAATACCAACGAAAGGTAGAAAGTAAAAAAGCCGAAATAAGAGCTACGCCTGAATGGTTACAAAAAATAACCGAGAAAGCTGCCGCTAAAAACATTTCGGTAGAAGCAATGATAACAGAGGACGCAGAATATATGGTTAATAATCCGTAGTTGTTTAAAGCCATTGTTGTATTTGAGAAAATTAATAAAAAATGCTTTTGTAAGATATACAAACAATCT
>JBEBIC010000074.1:0-11659 GCA_040080595.1 Bacteroidia bacterium
AGCTAACTAAGTAAAAATTATTTTTTGCTTGGTTTGTTTACTGTTTCAGATAATTCAGTACCTGGTTTGAATTTAACAACTTTTTTAGCTTTGATGTTAATTTCTTTTCCTGTTTGAGGATTGCGACCTTTACGAGCAGCACGAGCTACTACTGTAAATGAACCGAAACCTACTAAACCTAAACGGTCACCTTTTTTCAAAGTTTTAGTAATAGCTTCGATAGTTGCATCTAATGCGCGACCTGCGTCAGCTTTAGTTAATTCTGCTCCTGTTGCAATTGCTTCAATTAATTCTGCTTTGTTCATGTTGTTTGTTTTTTTATTGGGTTAGTAATTATTTACTGGTTCAAATATAGGCTACTACTGCATTTGAGCAAATATAAATTGTAAAAAAAAGCGGTATTGTTAATAAAATAGGGCTTTTGTTAATAATAGTGGGCTAAAACTGCCGTTAAACGGTCATTTACGCACAATAAAAAAAGTTTTTAGTTACGCACTAACGTTTCTTGGTAGCGCAAAAAGTACTTTCCTATTATGTCAAATTCTATGTTTACATACTCATTTACACGCAATGTATGAAACGTTGTATGGGCGTAAGTGTAAGGTATAATAGCTACCGAAAACGTATTATTAACAGGGTTTACAACAGTTAAACTCACTCCATTAATACAAACAGAACCTTTGCTTACAATTAGCGGTAATTGCTCGTTGGTTAAAGCAAATGTATATATCCAGCTACCTTGTTCTTCGCTTACATTTATGCACTGTACGGTAGTATCTACGTGCCCTTGTACTATGTGTCCGTCTATGCGCCCATTCATTACTAAGCAACGTTCCAAGTTTACTACGCTGCCTATTTGTAAAGCGTTAAGGTTAGTTTTTTGTAGCGTTTCGTTTATTGCTGTTACCGTGTAAGTATCTTGTGCAATGCTAACTACGGTAAGGCATACGCCATTGTGCGCTACGCTTTGGTCTATTTTAAGTTCGGGTGTAAGTGTGCTTTGTACCGTAAAGTGTACATTACTTTGCTCCTGCACTATGTTTACTATTTTACCTAAGGTTTCTATAATTCCTACAAACATTTTTTGTTGTTTTATAATTATCTAAAATAAATATTGCAAGTCAATTTTATAGTTTGGTTTAAACCCGCTGCAAATTCACGTTTATTTAGCTTTCCGTATTTATTAATATCGGTAGTGCCTAGGGCATCTTGGTTTTGTGTGCTGTACTCGGCAGTAAAACTTTGCACCTTAGTACCCGATGTTATTTGTTGCTGTTGGCTTACGTTTACTTTGTTGTTCAATTTCCACAATGCACCCCAACCGTATTCTAAACCAAGACTTAGTGGCAATTTACCCACAAATACATTTAATCCTGTAAAGGCATCTAACCCTACTATTGGCGAAAATTGTTTTACTTGTTGGCGATCGTAATCGCCGTTTTGACGTGTTATTTCATTTTTAATTTTGGTGCTTGTGTAGCCAATAGGTAGCGCTGCGCCATAATACACATCAAATATATTTTTGGGACTAAAGTGTTTTTCAATACCTGGTACAAGCAATACAGTGTTGCTATTTTTGCGTGTTAATGCTGTTATTTTTTGCGAGGTAGTAAGTATATTTACAAAGCTCGAATCGGCCGAATTGCCCGATGCTACTACTGCTTTGCGTTGCACTTTTGCGCTGGCTCTAAACACTAAGTTGGGCTTTAGGTAATATCTAAACGTAAGGCGTTCGCTTAGTTTTATAACATCGGCTATGTGGTTTATTTGCGATGTACTATCAAACAATACTACGTTAAGCATAAGCGATTTATCGCCTTTGGTAGGGCGTGTGCCAAACGCTACTTTGGAGCTATCGTTAGCGTAGCGTTGTGTAAGTTGTGCTTGTGCGCCTGTACTAGCAAGCAATAGCGATAATGCAATATATTTCATTTTGTTGGTTTTGTATTGATGAATAAATGTATGCTTTTGTTTTATTAATAGCGTTGTTAATTTTATATTTTTAAACCAATACCTATTCTGCAAGAAAGTACGTTGGGGAACGCTTTAAAATTAAAGGTGTGAATAGTTCTATTAGCTACAGGAATACTTGGGTTTGGGTTACGTCTTTTGTTTGCACTAAACTCAGTTAGATAAACAGGAATATTAAAATCAAGCAACAATTTTGAGGTTATAAAATAAGTTAATCGTGGGGCTATATAAGCTGTTGTTCCTATTAAACGAGTAGAGGTGTAAAAAGATGAAGATACCTGAGGGAAATTTTTACTATAGCCATAAAATGAATGTAACCCTAAACCTACTGATGGAACTAATTTATAGTTTTTAGCCGAATTTAAACCTAAAACATATTCATATTTAAGTGCAATTGACGATTGTAAATTTTGGTCGGTAAATACAAGACCCGATGAGGGTGTTGTTACATTTGTAACGTAATGGGTACTTTTTTTATTTATATTAAAATCACTCAATTCAATTTCTCTAAAATTATTTTTTTTAGTCTTCCATTGTACTGCAACTGTAGGTTTTAATACTACAAAATCGGAAGTGCTATATGCATAATTTGAAACAATAACAGGATTAAATTTTTGTAATGATGTTGTGTTGTATAGCTTAACAGCTAGCTTATAGTCCAAATTAGTGTTTTGTGCTACAGCATTGGTTATACACAGGGTTATAGTAATAATAGTAGCAACGAGTTTATTCATAGTTTAATTTTAAATTGATTACAAATTACTAACGCAATTTAGCGTGTTTTATTGTAAAATAAGCCGTTAAGTTTTGAAAAACTTAACGGCTTATTTAAAAAATAGAGTTGTGAATAAAACTATGCTTTTACACTAACTTTAGGTTGTGCAGCTATAATTTCGGCGCTTGAACCTGCGGTGTATTGCTCAAAGTTTTTTACAAAGGCAGCGCCTAGGTTATTTGCTTTTTCGTCGTAAGCATTTTTATCGGCCCATGTGTTGCGTGGGTTAAGCATTTCGGCAGGTACACCTTCGCAAGCGGTAGGCATTGCTAAGTCAAACACAGGTAATGTTTCGTACGTTACATTGTCTAACTTGCCAGTAAGTGCTGCAGTAATTAATGCACGTGTGTAGCTTAATTTAATACGACTTCCTGTACCATACGCACCGCCTGTCCAGCCTGTATTAAGCAACCATACGTTTACATTGTGCTCTTTTAATTTCTTACCCAATAACTCCGCATATTTAGCAGGGTGTAATGGTAAAAATGCTTTTCCAAAACAAGCTGAGAATGTTAATTGTGGCTCAGTAACTCCTACTTCAGTACCTGCAACTTTAGCTGTGTAACCTGATATAAAGTGGTACATAGCCTGTGATGTAGTTAGCTTAGCTATTGGAGGCAATACACCATTAGCATCTGCTGTAAGAAAGAAAATGTTTTTAGGTAAACCAGCCAACGATGGTGTTACAATATTGTCTATATGATCAATAGGGTAAGCAGCACGTGTGTTTTCGGTTTTGGCTATATTAGCGTAATCTACCGTATCGGTATTTGGTAAATAATTTATGTTTTCTACCAATGCACCAAACTTAATGGCATCAAATATTTGAGGTTCTTTTTCTTTGGTTAAATCAACACATTTAGCGTAGCAACCACCTTCAAAATTAAATATGGTAGTATCGCTCCAACCGTGCTCGTCATCACCTATCAAACGACGGTTAGGGTCAGCAGATAAAGTAGTTTTACCAGTACCTGATAAACCAAAGAATATACATGTATCGCCCTCTGCACCTACGTTAGCTGAGCAGTGCATAGATAGTATTTGTTTTTCGTGAGGCAATACGTAGTTTAATACGGTAAATATGCCTTTTTTAATTTCGCCTGTGTAAGCAGTACCGCCTATCAAAATTATTTTTTTAGTAAAATTAATTACTGCAAAATTAGCTTGGCGAGTACCATCAATGGCTGGATCGGCTTTAAAACCTGGTGCTTGCACTATGTGCCACTCAGCAGTAAAGTTTTGTAATTCGGTTTGAGTAGGACGTAAAAACAAATCCTTAGCAAATAAATTAGCCCAAGGTGTTTCGGTAACTACACGTACATTAAGGCGGAAACGATCATCGGCACAAGCGTATGAGTCGCGTATATATACTTCTTTGTTTGATAAATATTCGGTAACACGGTTGTATAACGCATCAAATTTAGCAGGTTCAAAAGCAATGTTTATATCGCCCCACCATATACTATTTTCGGTATTAGCATCTTTCACACAAAATTTATCTTTGGGCGAACGACCTGTAAATTCGCCTGTATCTACCGCCAATGCTCCAGTATCAGTAAGTGTACCTTGGTTTAAACGTAAGGTTTCGGTTACTAATTGAGCCGATGTGTAGTTCCAGTGTGCTTTGCTTACACCTGCTAAGCCCATTGCTTGTAATGTAGCGTTTGTGCCTTTAAATCCTGTTTCTTGTGCCATTAGTTGTATTTAATTTATATTTTGTTTTAAAATTATTTATTTTAATGATGTGCAAATTTACAAAAATATTAAGTGCTATAAAATTTGTATTTTTTGTATTTTTTGTTTACTTACTTATTATGTAAATAACGCTACTGCATTTTTCGGTGTTTGCTAACGTTTTTATGTTTGAACGCAAACCATTTATTAATCCTTTTACAAGACTTGGTTTACCTGTTTTTATTTTTTCGCTAAGCATACTTACATACACAGCATCAAACCACATGGGTTTCATTGCCTTTACACGTAAGCCGTGTTTCTCAGCAAAATAAGCCATACCCTGTGGCGAAAAATGATACAAATGACGAGGCACATCATACGCAGCCCAGTCTTTGCCATATATTTCGGCATCTTTGCTGGTATAGTTGGGCACGGCTATTATAAGTTTGCCTTGTGGGGCTAGTAATTTAGCCAACTGCGCCATATAATCGTGTAGTTGATGTACGTGCTCCATAACGTGCCACATAGTTATAATATCGTATTTACCTTGTTCTATCGTAAACAAATTAGCTATAGGCTGTAAGGTTATGTTATTGTTTTTGAGTGCTACTGCTATAGCATCGGCATCGGGCTCTAACCCTGTAACTGCCCAATTAGCAGCTTGCATATATGCCGCAAAAGCACCTGTGCCTGCGCCTACGTCAAGCAAATTGCGTTGGCTACTTTGTGTAAGTGATGTTAATAAATTGAGTTTGCTTTTGAGTGTGATGTTACGCACTTTTAAATACACTTTATTAATAAATGAAGCACTAGATTCGGAGTGCGACACATAAGCGTCCGACTTGTAATACTTGCCAATAGCGTCTTGCGAGGGTACGTTGTTGGTAAATCGGTTTTGACAAGTATTGCAGTGCATTACTGTAAACAATTCTTTTGATACGGTATCATCAACACAATCAAATAAATTATGAATAGTAGTTGCTTGGCATACAGGGCATTGTTGGTGGTTAATTATCATTTATTTGGGTTGTTTTATTTTACTGCAAATTAAACTAAAATTAGCTTAAGTGCTACTATTTTAATAATGGCGAATTATACTGATTACAAGCAAGGTAGTTACCTTCGCTTAGTAACCATATCCAACAGATTACGTTTCTTGTTCGTACTAGTGCCGTAATGCACGTCCGACGCACGTTTTACGTCCTCAATGCTATAAAACGATTCGGGCGAAAACTCTTTTATCATTTCTATTACTTTTCCTGTATCCTTGCGTTCTACTACTGTAAATATTAATTTTACTGGGCCGCGTGCACCTTGCGCATCTATTTCGGTAAAGCCTATGTTGTGCATACGAAAAGCCTCCAACAATAGTTCATCGCTCTTATTGGTTATAATGCGTATAACTTGTTTGCCCAATGCCAGTTTTTCTTCCAACGATAACCCCAAGTAAGTACCCGCCGAATAGCCTCCTGCAAAGGCAATGTAGCTCATTACATTGTTTAAATTTTTAAGAATTTGACTTATAACTATTAACCACAACAGCACTTCAAAAAAAGCAATAACAGGCACTATATTTTTATGCCCTTTTGATGCTAATACACTGCGCAATGTAGCAAGGCTTACGTCTATTAATCGTCCGCAAAAAATCATTAACGGAAACAGCACCCAGTTGTACAGCGTGGCGTGTTCAGTCTGTAATTGTGTAATAAAGTGCATGGTTTAATACATAAATAAATCTAACACTACCAACGTACCAAACACCACACTTGCTATGCCATTGGTGGTAAAAAATGCTATGTTTACTTTGGATAAATCATCTGCTTTTACTAACGAGTGTTGGTACATTACTAATCCAATAAACACACAAGCGCCTATCCAATACAACAAGTGGAAATGCCCGTAACTACCTGCCCACAGCACTATTAAGCAACTAAACACGTGTAATAGTTTGGCTAAGTTTAATGCTTCGTCTTTGCCCATACGTGCGGGTATAGAGTGTAGGTTATTTGATGCGTCAAACTCTTCGTCTTGCAGAGCATATATAATATCAAAGCCACTTACCCACAGCAACACAATTACCGAAAATAAAATAGGTAACAGCATAAACTGTCCGCTTACGGCTATAAATGCACCTATGGGCGCTAAGGATAAGCCCAAACCCAGTATTACGTGGCATAATGCAGTAAAACGTTTGCTCCAGCTATAGCCCAATATTACTCCCAATGCCACTGGCGACAATGCAAAACAGAGTGTATTAATGCTAAATGTTACGGCTACAAATAGCACACAATTAATAATTACAAATGCCAATGCCGAACGTGGAGATACTACTCCTGCGGGTATTTCGCGCACTGCGGTACGTGGGTTTTTAGCATCAATACTGGCATCAATGTAGCGATTATACGCCATGGCAGCATTGCGTGCAAGTACCATACAGGCTATTACTTTTAGGAATAAATACACATCGTAACTAAAATTAAACTTTTGTACTGCCACAAAAAAACCAATGATAGCAAAGGGCATAGCAAATATTGTGTGGCTAAACTTTATTAATGAAAAAAAGCTTTTAACAGAGGTTGTGGTCATATTTAATTAGAGTAATAAAAAATTTGTATAAACTATTGTGTTGGTGGTGTTATTAATAGATATTTGCATACAAATTAACGTATTAAAATTTAATCAAAAATAAAGTATGAGCGAAGGAAGACAAATAATATTCTCAATGTCCAAATTGAGTAAAGTTTACCCAGCGGGTAAGCAAGTGTTAAAAGACATTTACCTATCATTTTACTATGGAGCTAAAATAGGGGTAATAGGTTTAAATGGTTCGGGTAAGTCCACACTGCTTAAAATTATTGCAGGTATGGAAAAAGATTATCAGGGCGATGTAAGTTTTTCGCCAGGATACAGAGTGGGATATTTGGAGCAAGAACCTAAGCTAGACGAAACCAAAACCGTAATAGAAATAGTACGTGAGGGCGCACAAGCACACGTAGATATTTTGAACGAATACGAGGAAGTAAACAACAAGTTTATGGACGAAGAAATATTGAACGATGCGGATAAAATGGATAAGTTAATTAACCGTCAGGCTGCGTTGCAAGAGTTGATAGACCAATACGACTTATGGAACTTAGATAGCCGTTTGGAATTAGCTATGGAGGCTTTGCGTTGTGCGGATAGCGACACACCTATAAAAGTATTATCGGGTGGAGAACGCCGTAGAGTTGCCTTGTGCCGTTTACTATTACAAGAGCCCGAAATATTATTGTTAGATGAGCCTACGAATCACTTAGATGCAGAAAGCGTGGACTGGTTGGAGCAACATTTACAAAACTACAAAGGCACCGTTATAGCCATTACGCACGACCGTTATTTCTTAGATAACGTAGCAGGCTGGATACTAGAGCTTGACCGTGGCGAGGGTATTCCGTGGAAAGGAAACTACACTGAGTGGTTGATGCAAAAACAAAAACGCTTACAACAAGAAGAAAAAACCGAAAGTAAACGACAAAAAATATTATTGCGTGAGTTGGAATGGTCGCGTATGGGTACTAAAGGGCGTGGCGTAAAAAGCAAAGCGCGTTTGGGTGCTTACGAACGTATGATGGGCGAAGACTCTCGTGCTAAGGAAGAAGCCTTAGAAATATTTATACCCAACGGGCCACGCTTAGGTAATGAGGTTATTGAAGCTGTAAACGTAGCCAAAGGCTATGGCGATAGATTGTTGTACGAAGGCTTAAATTTTAAATTGCCACCAGCAGGTATTGTAGGTATAATAGGCCCCAATGGTGCAGGTAAAACTACATTGTTTAAAATGATAATGGGCTTAGAAACGCCCAATGCAGGCGATTTTAAAGTAGGACCTACCGTTAAAATATCGTATGTGGACCAAAGCCACTCCGACATTGACCCCGAAAAAACAGTGTATGAAAACGTATCGGGCGGGTTGGATAATATTATATTGGACGGCAAACCAATGAATGCACGTGCGTATGTAGGACGTTTTAATTTTAGCGGTGGCGACCAAGGTAAAAAAGTAAAATTATTATCGGGTGGGGAGCGTAACCGCTTGCACTTAGCTATGGCGCTTAAAGAAGAAGGTAACGTATTATTGCTTGATGAGCCTACCAACGACTTGGACGTAAACACCCTGCGTGCATTGGAAGAAGGTTTGGAAAATTTTGCAGGTTGCGCCGTAATTATAAGTCACGACCGTTGGTTCTTAGACCGTGTATGCACGCATATACTAGCCTTTGAGGGCGACTCGCAAATATATTATTACGAAGGTACGTACAGCGAATACGAAGAAAACCGTAAGAAACGTTTAGGCAATGCCGAACCTAAACGTATTAGATACAAGAAAATGACTATATAGTTTTTCTATGTTGTTTATTTAAAACATTTTCGCCCTCTCCATTATACAATGGAGAGGGCGAAATGATTTTACTGTAATGGTAAACGATGTGGTAAACAAGCATATTGTTTGTTGCATGTTTTATGTACATTTATACATGAAACAAATCTGTGTTATTATCAATATTTACAACCAACTATGAGCAAATTCATTACCTACAAAAAATTTCAGAATGCTAATCAGTTGTATGAAATTGCAGAGTTATTAAAGCAAAATAGCATATTATTTGAAATTGAAGATAATACAACCAGAGTTTCTCAATTTATAATTGGGCAAGACTATGAAGATAATATTGCCATAAAAATTAGTCCCGATGATTTCATAACAGTAAATAAATTACTAGAGGATAATGCTACTGAATTAATTAACAATCTGAACGAAGACTACTATTTGTATAAGTTTAGTAATGATGAATTGATGCAGATTGTAGTAGAACCAGACAAATGGGGAGAAATAGACCAAAAGCTATCCGTAAAATTATTAAATAATAGAGGCGTTACTGTTACAAAAGAATTATTAAAAACGTTAGAACAAAAACGCTTTAAAGAATTATCAGCGCAAGAAACCGCAAGTAATTTATGGATAATTGCAGGATACATATCTTCGCTTCTTGGTGGCTTGTTAGGTATTGGCATAGGAATGAGTTTGTGCACAACTAAAAGAACATTACCTAATGGAGATAGCGTATATGTTTACATTGATAAAGATAGAAGTGACGGAAGAAATATGATGATAATTGGAGCAATTATGTTTATGGTATCGCTTTGGTTTTACGCATAAAATAAACGATATAACAAATCGTAAAATTTATATATTAATTCCAGTAGGCTTATCCATTTTGTTTTTTCTATCTTTTATTTGACGTTCTAGTTTTTGTTTTTTCTCGGTTATATACATATCATATAATACAATAAGTACAGTGGCATAAAACGGTATACAAGGTATTTTATACCTTACCAATGCACCAAAGTTAGAGGTAGATAACCCTATGGAGAATGCGAAAAATAGTGAAAATATAAAGCAAAAAAACAGTACAGGGTCGCCTTTTACACGATTGTAAATACGCACAGGTCCAAGCCGTATAAGTAGCATAATAGTTATAACTAAGAGTACTAAGTTTTCTAAACCTGCAAGTAGCATTACTACGTTTTTACTTTCCCACAAAAACGGACGAAACAAACCTGCTACTATAGCCAATGGAGCTTTGCTAGCAACGCCACCTATGGTGTTATCAAAATCGCCAATGTCAAACGAATTGCCTTTGTAATAGTCGGCTTTTAAATCTTGTTGTGTGGCTACCGCCTTGTTTAAAATTTTATCGGTAGATGAAAATTGACCTAAACTATCTTGAAACGAACTGTATAAAAAAAACGCTGTGCCACCTATTAATATTGCAAATACAGGGCCTAACAACACTTTGAGTATTTTGTATTTGAAATTAGTAATGTAATGTTGGTTTAGCCAAAACACCAAGCCTGGCACCAATGCTATAAAAATATATGGCTTAATATTAATTATTAATACCACGCATAGTATAAACACAAATAAGTTTGTAGCTATTTTTTTACGTGCAATAAATGCCATATAAAACGCATACGTAAGCCAACAGGCAGCTGCAAATGTGTAGGTATCTTTGAGTATGCCCGAACCCCAAAATAGGGGAGAGGGTACAAATAATATGGCTTGCGCCAAACGATGCTGTATGGTTGGGTAAAATGTACACAAGAGTTTAAATAATTTCCATATAGCTATGTATGAAATGAAACTTAGTAAAATAGTGGTGGTTAAAAAATTACGAAACGAAAAAAACTGAATAAGACTGGTAATCCGTACTACAAAATAAGTTTCGTAGCTACGCACATAAACTCCCGCAGCACCTGTATTTGCATCAAATTCTGATAAATAAATAGGTTGTATATCGCCTATTAAAATATGGTAATAGGCATTTATGTTTTTAAAAAACAAGTTGTTTAAACTTATGCTATCATTATTATATATAGTAGTATCTCCCCCCCCATAGTAGTACACATATATTAGGCAAAATATTGTCCCGCCTATAAATTTGGCAAGCATTCCTTTTACATAGTAACTATATACAGGGTTTAGTTTGCGCATTTTTTGCTGATAGAGAAAGCCTCCTACGCAAAACATAAGTACATAAATACCTGCCAATAAAAAATCTATAATTTCTATCTTCATTTAGCGGTAAATATAATAGCTTTACCGCACAAATGAATGTTTTATATTTAACCTACGACGGATTAACAGACAACTTGGGGCAATCGCAAATATTGCCTTACGTGTTTCATTTGCAAAAAAACGGACATCAGTTTCATATTATAAGTTGCGAAAAGCAAGATAATTTTAATTTGCGTTACACTACCGTAAAACAATTATTGATTGATAATAATGTGGAACATACTCCGTTATTTTACACTAAGCGTCCGCCAGTAGTATCAACAGTTATAGATGTTTTTAAATTAATAAGTACTGCCAAAAAATTACACCACCAACAACCGTTTGATGTGGTGCACTGCCGTAGTTATATACCTGCATTAGTAGGTTTGTATTTGAAACGTAAGTATGGTGTAAAATTCGTATTTGATATGCGTGGTTTTTGGGCAGACGAACGTGTGGACGGTAATTTATGGAATTTAAAAAATCCGTTATACAAAATGGTGTATGGCTTTTTTAAACGAAAAGAAAAACAATTTATACAAGAGTCCAATGCCGTTGTATCGCTTACCTATGCTGGATTACAAGAAATGCAACGTTGGAACTATATACCCAACATTGAACATAAAACAACCATAATACCCTGC
>JBEBIC010000075.1:0-11618 GCA_040080595.1 Bacteroidia bacterium
CGGGACTTTTTTGTTGATTTTAAATGTAATTTTTAATTCGTAATTAATTAATTATTCCATTTTACGAGCAACTCTATCGTTATCGGTTATAGTGCTTGCTGGCAACTCATTATCTAAACTGGTGTATTGTATTGGTTTAGCTTGTGGCGTGGTAGCAGCAGGTGCAACCGCACGTTGTTGTGTAGTGTTAGCGTTGCTTGTATTGTTTTTACGAAAACCATCGTCATCATTATTGTTCCAGTTATCATTATAATTATACGCTGTAAGTTCATACATTGCATCTTGCGCTAAGCCATTAGCACGTTGCGCATGATTAATAGCAGCGGCATAATTAGCACGGTAATACAATTGCTTTGCGTATTGATGATGGCGCATTGCTAAAGCCAATAAGGGCGTATAATTAGCGTTATAATAACTAATGTTTTGCGCTTGATTAATACTGTACTTACTTGCACGTAATACGTTTTTGGCTTCGTTTTTATAGTACCAAGGGTTGTTACCTAAGTTTATATTTACTATAGGGTAGTTAGTGTAAACACCTCCACCGTTATACGTTGGGTAACTATTAGTTCCGCCATTATACACGCCGTAAGAACCTTGATATTGGTGATTATCGTTATTACCATTGTTATGATAATTATTGTTGCTACTATTTTGACTATGGCCAGCATTGTTATTATTTTGGTTATTGTTATAATAACGTTGTGCCATGGTGGTGTTGGTAATTGCTGTTAATAAAACAACGTTTATTGCTACAGCGGTGATTGTTGTTTTCATAATGTGTGTTTGGTTAATTGGTTTGTTTTATTGTTGATTGTGATAAGGGTAAAACAAAGCGCGTGCCAAACTGTATTATGAGTTTTTAAAACGAATACAAACTAATAGCATGTTGCACTATTATTTGCAACTTATGCAAGGGTAAATCTTGGTTGGGATTAAACAACATTATTTTTATTTGCTTACGATTTTCAATGAGTAATTCGGGGTAGTTGAGTTCGTTTCCTTTTACTATACCTACATAAGGTTGCTTGTATTTTTTGTGTATCCATAGGTAACACAGCATTTTTCCATTAATACAAAAACAAGGTAACTTATACTTCCACTCCTCAGTAATGGCTGGGTTTTGTGCCAATATTATTTTGCGCAAAGCTAACAAACAACTCTGCATAGGTTCAGGTTGTTGCAAGTAAAAATTATCTATTTCTTTCATTGCATTTATCTTATTACATTACCTCGCTTATGGTTATAGTACGGCTTGTATCGCCTGTTTTATCTATGCTTATACTTAGGTGTGGCGGTAATAATTCGGCTATATTTTGTGGCCATTCTATAAGGCATACATTACCCGAATAAGCATATTCTTCAAAGCCCATATCGTATGCTTCGCTAACGGCATTAATACGATAAAAATCAAAATGATACAGTGTAGTATTTTGCGTGGTAGTGTATTCATTTACCAACGAATAGGTAGGGCTCGTAACCTTATCGGTAACGCCCAATAGCGCAGTTATTTGTTTTATTAATGTTGTTTTGCCCGCACCCATTTCGCCATAAAAACACAACATAGTGTGCTGTACGCTAGCATTAGCAATATACTCCGCTACTTGTTGTAATTCGTTAATGTTGTGTATTGTAAATAATTTGTTATACATGTATAGTAATTGTAAGTAACTATTTTTTGCGATTTTTATTTAACCAACGTGTAAAATCGGCATATACTTGTTTCTTAATATTTTGAGGTAATAATCTAAACCCAATTTGATAATACACACCATCAAAATTTTGACTTATACCAATTTCCGAAATAATTTTACGATAGCCCGCAGAGCCTACAAATGCTACATCGGGAGATAGATTAACCATTACATTAAGCCCAGCAAGTGCAGGGAAAAAATAGTTTTTAGGGTCAAATGTTTTTCCATTACTATTTGTAATTGGTATGGTGGTATTACTAAAAAAATCGGTAAGTGTTATTTTGCTATAGCCTATGCCCAACTCAATAGGAATGCCCAATGTAAGCCATTTAGAATTGTAAAATATATACTCAAAACTTGGTGTAGCATAAAACATAAACAAACTACTATTGGTTAAATATCCACTAATACCATTTATACTTACAGGCACTGCTTGCGGTGCTTTTTTTTGTATTTCGGCAACGTAATACGGCTTACTTATAAATAACGATTTGCCACTGTAACCATTGGCTAAGTAAGCACCTAGCCCTACTCTAAATTTTTTGTAATAGGTAAGTCCTGCATTAATACCATTTACACTGGTAGCAATATTAGAATTATCAATCGTATTTTTAGTTAAAAAAATAGTTTTTCGTTTGTCTATCAAACAATCAAAACGCCACTTGGAAGGCGCTATTACACTATCTTTTTTTGCTATTTGCGCTGTACTCGTTAAGCTATTAACCAGTACAACGCACATAATTAAAATTCTTGTTTTAATCATCGTTATACTTAATAATTTACTTCCTATTGATACTCCCGCTTTGTCATCCTGACGAAGGAAGTAACTCAAGTTTAAAAGAGATGTTTCGTGCCTCAACATGACAAATAGGGAATGTTTTAATTGTTTAAAAAACTGGATTTTCTATCTCTAAAAAAATTATTCTTCGCTCATACTATTGTTAGCATAGTTGCGCCATTTTTCAATAGCACCAAGCATATCAGCAGGTATAGGTGCTTCAAAAAACATATCCTTGCCTGTAGTGGGGTGTACAAAACCTAGTGTGGTGGCATGCAAGGCTTGGCGCGGACATTGGGCATAACAGTTGTTAAAAAACTGCTTGTATTTTTGATGCGTAGTACCCTTTAACATTTTATCGCCACCGTACTCGCCATCGGCAAATAAGGTATGCCCTATGTATTTCATGTGTACACGTATTTGATGCGTTCTGCCTGTTTCTAACCTGCATTGTATAAGGGTTACATAGCCAAAACGTTCTATAACTTTATAGTGCGTTACGGCGTGTTTTCCTATTTCTCCATCAGGGTAAACGGTAAATAGTTTTCTGTCTTTTTCGCTACGTGCAATGTTGCCTGTAACTGTTCCTTCGTCCTCTTTTACGTTGCCCCATACCAGTGCCGTGTACATACGTTTGGTGCTATGGTCGGCAAATTGTTTTGCCAAAAAATTAATAGCATATTCGTTTTTAGCTACTACTATTAAGCCCGATGTATGCTTGTCTATACGATGTACCAAACCTGGGCGAGCGTCTTCGTCGGTTTTCTTTTTTTGAGTAAGTTTTGGTAAGTGTTGAAAGTGATGCAACAAACCATTAACCATAGTACCCGTGTGATTGCCCACACCTGGGTGTACCACCATACCTGGGTTTTTATTTATGAGAATAATATCATCATCTTCATACACAATATTTAACGGAATATCCTCAGCAATAAGTTCGGTATTTTGTGGCGGATGTGCAAATACAGCCGTAATAACATCACCTGGTTTTACACGGTAATTGGCTTTGGTAACTTTATCATTTACCAAAATATTACCTGCGTCTATAGTGTTTTGTATTTTGTTGCGCGACTGATTAAACACACGCAAGAGTATAAATTTATCTAAGCGTTCTTGCGCTTGCCCAGGATCAACTACTATGCGTTTATGTTCGTATAGTTCGCTGTTTTCCTCGCTTGCGTCGTCAGTATATTCTTCGTGTATAATAGGGTTGTTAGCTTGCATTATATAGTATGTAGTAAGTGTTATTTAAGTTGTGTTTTTAGTTCATCTTTCCATTTCCAAAGGCACATGCAAGCATAGGTGCGGTAGGGTTTCCAGTGTTCGGCTATGGCTATCATTTCTTTTTTGTAGGCTTTGTTGGTAGTATCTATTCCGTATAAGTTTTTCATAGCGGTAACTATGCCTAAATCATCAGTAGTAAATACATCTTCGCGCCCAAGGCTAAACATCAGTATCATTTCTACTGTCCATTTGCCTACGCCTTTTATTTGGGTTAGGTAAGCTACTAACTCTTCGTTGGTTTGTGTTTTTAATACGGAATAGTCTAGTGTTTGTTCTATAGAAAATAAGGCTATATTTTTAATGTACCCTGCTTTTTGATACGATAAGCCCACACTACGCAGTTGCTCTGTATCTACCGCTAATACTAGATTAGCATACGGTTCGTGGTGTGGGAATAAATTTAAAAAACGCCCCCATATAGTAGCCGCAGCTTTGGTAGATAACTGCTGACCAACAATAGCACGAAGGAGTGTAAAATATAAGTCGTCGTTTTTGGCTATAGCCACAAGCCCCACGTGTGCCACTACTGGCGCTAACTTAGAATCGAGCGATAAATGTTGTATAGCTTTTTTTATAGACATTGGGTGCTGTTGATAGTAGTGTAATAATACATAAAAAAGATGAGCGAATAATTAAACATCGCTCATCTTTTTTGTATTGCACTTATTATTTGAATACTATTTTACACGACTGCGTATTTCGGCTAACGATTGATTGATTAACAATTTACCATCACGCAATACTTCTTTTAATTCGCCTTGTTGTTCTTGCTCCCACGTAGCTTGGTCTTGTAGGGTATATACACCATTTTCTAACGTAATTTTCATTAATCCTTTGGCCGATTTTTTTGTGCCATCATCAGTAATTGGATCTTTAAAAATAGCTCTGCCCTCACCGTTTACTTCGCCATACGTGGCTTTCATAGCAAAACCAAATGTATCACGAGTATTGTATTGATAGGTATAAGAACCTATACCCAACACTACATTAGTAGATGCAAATCCTTTTTGTTTTAATCGTTCGCATATTTGTGTGGCTCTATCTACTGTTATGCTATCGCCGTATATAGCACCTATTTGCGGTATAAGTTCTTTGTAGCCTTTAGCGTTTACAGTACCGCCAAATGTATCCCACAATAATTCTATTACGCCTTTGGTTTCGGCAATATGTTTTCCGTTAGGATTACCACATATAATATCTACAGGGTCGCCACTATCGGGGCGTATTACTACTTTGCCGTCTCGGCTTATTATTTCATTTTTTAATGTAGGTAAATATTCAGTAAGTACTTTCCATAAGTCCCACGTGTCTGATACTATAGATACTATGCCTTTAGGATATACATCACAAATTAATCGTTTGAAAGTTCCTATTTCATCTTCAATAGTACCCATACACATTACTGAATGTTCGGTAGCAGCTACTGATCCTCCTATTAATTCAGTTTCTGCATTTGCATTATAATATTGCTCTAAAAAATGTATTGCAGGAATAGTATCAGTGCCTGTAAAGCTAAGTAAATGACCACTTGCAGAGCATATAGCGGCTTCGATACCTGCCATACCTCGCATTGAAAAATCGTGCCCTTGCCAGTTTACAAAGTCTGTAGCTGATGATGTTTCTGCTGCATATTTATCCAACACTATGCGGTATTGCTTAGCAATAGTGGCCGATGTGCATGGCATCCATATAACTGCCGATACCAATGTTTCAAAATAATTAGTTAGCCAAAAAAACTCAGGCAATGTGTTGTACATAGTAAACATTGGCACTCGCACAGGTACGCTTACGCCTTCAGGCAAAGCTTTTATTACCATAGGTATATAACCTAAATCGTGTAAATCTTCAATATGTTGTGTACCTACTTTATTTTCGCCTAAGTAGGTGTTTATTCTACGGCTATATTCGGCTACTACTTTTTCTTTTGGTTGTTTGAAAAAATGCGTTTCAAAATCTTCTAAAATATATTTTTTGATAAAATACTGTAATCCAAAAAACACTATTTCGTCAATGCCGTCTATTCGGCTCTTGCGAGGTGTCCAGTTAGAATATACTAATGTTGTACCTGTAGGATACTGACGACGGTGATCTACTTTGTAACCATCGGTTAATAATAATGGGTTCATGTGGTTGGGGTTTTAGGGTTAATTATTGTGTGTTATTAAAGTAAATTCAAAATTTTCATTGCAAAGTTTCTATCTAGCTGTTTCATATCTTCTGATAGTTCATCGTAATTTTTAAAACACTCGGTTCTCCAGCGAGCTTGTCTTTCTTGAGAAATAGTAGGTTCCGATGCAATAAGCTCCTTAGCCCATGCAGTCCATTGGTTATGAATTTCTGCTGAAAGTTCCTCTACTTTATCCTTTAGTTTTTCGCCATTAATAGTTAGTACTAAATTATTTAACTCATTGTACACTTGTTGTAATCCTGCTCTGTCGTCTAAATAAACATTAGCATATATTTTAGGGCTTGTAGATTTATGAAATTGTGGATTTTTATTTATAGCATCAAATGGTATATTTTGTTGAGTAAGATATTGCGCCACAAAGGCTTCATCTTGCTGACCAGTCCAACATATTAAATAACAATTTATAGCTTTTAATTTTTGTAACAACGTTATTACATCAGTATATAAGCGTCCTTTTTTATGAAAATCATATACCGTGTCATCAAAATCAAACGCCACCACTAAACTGTTGTGTTGCTTGTATTCATCAACAAGTCGGTTAAATGAATTTTGAGAATTAAGATAGAAGTCCATTGTTTAAAGGGATTTGTATTACATAACTATCATCTATTTCTTTAAATGAATTAGTAGTAAATAGTTGAGTAAAATAAGGTTTTAAATCATCAACTCCTTTGCTAAAAATACCATGACTCACCGCCAAATATAAGTTACCTGCATTTTTGTTTTTTAACTCTTGTGCTAGTCCTATAAATGTACCTCCTCCATCACATATATCATCAACTATAAGGCAATCTTTCCCTTGCAAATCATCAGCATATACTTTAAAGCCTTTTAGCTTTCCTGTTTTTACATCACGACTTTTGCTACACTCTATCACCTCTATTCCTCCTAAGTATTCTGATACTTTATATATTTTTTTTAATGCTCCACCATCAGGCGACACAAGCAATACATAGCTACCTATGGTATCAATTACTTGTTTTATAAATGTGTTGTTTGTAATTACCTCACAATTATTTACAAGTGCTGGAGTAACTTCGGAGTGCGCATCAAACACCATTACTTTTTCAAAACCCATCGTATTAATAATATCTGCATATACTTTTACTGATAGTGGTTCGCCCTTTACCATCAGTCTGTCTTGCCTCGCTGCAGGAAAGTAAGGTATAAATAACGTTCCTAATTTTGCGTGCATGTGTTTAAGTGCATCTACTGCTAAGCATAACAATCCCAAATCGTTAAACGAATTGAGGCGGTGTGTTACCGTTACAGTTTCGGTTACATCAAAGCTTGTATTTATTTTAATGTGAGGTTCTCCACCTGCAAACATAAAACTTTGAAACTCTATTTCTTTGCCTGGTATGGGCTTAAATGATTGGTCTAAATTTAATGTTATCATAATTATTATTTTTAATTTGTGTAATTATTACACAAATGTAAATTGTTTTTTGAAACCACCAAAATAATTTGCGTATTTTTTACACAAAATTAAATTCTAATATAAATCCTTCTTTTACTAACTTATTATATTTAAGTTTATTAAACTTAAATAGCTTTGCAGGACGACCTGCGCCTTTGTTTCCAAACTTATTGGTTTCTTCTACTATAGCCAAACTCACTATTTTTTTACGAAAATTGCGACGGTCTATTTCCTTTTCTAATATAGTGGTGTATAGGTTTTCAAGGTCGGAAAACAAAAATTCTCTTGGTAACAAATCAAAACCTACTGGTGTATATACGAGTTTGTTTTTGAGGCGTTCGTGTGCTTTTTTTAAAATTAAATGGTGGTCAAATGCTAACTTAGGTAAGTTGTTAATCCCAAACCATTGTGCCTCTTCAGCATCAGTATCAGGCGTAGGAATGAGTTTAGTAGAATTAACTAAACCAAAATAAGCAATAGAAATAACTCTACACCTAGGGTCTCTATGTATATCGTCGCCAAAGGAATAGAGTTGTTCTAAATAATTTACACTTATACCTGTTTCTTCCTTTAGCTCTCTATTTACAGCTGCACTCAACGATTCATTGTCTTTTACAAAACCCCCAACCAATGCCCACTGATTACGTAATTGCCCAAATTTTTGTTTTATAAGTAGTACCTGCAATTCGTTATTGGTATAACCAAACACAATCACATCTACTGCTACTTTTATATTTTGTTTTATACTCATTATATTTTGATAGTAGTGTAATAATACATAAAAAAGATGAGCGAATAATTAAACATCGCTCATCTTTTTTAGGGTTATAATTGTTATTTGAATATTATTTCTCCAACGTCATTTCTTTTACCAAATGTCCTGCGCCTGCGTATTTGTCCATTATAAACATAACGTAGCGTATGTCCACACTTATGTTGCGCACACGGCTAGCATCAAAGTGGTAGTTGCTCATAGCACCTTCCCAACCTGTATCAAAGTTAAGGCCTAATAAGCGTCCTTTTTTGTCTAACAACGGCGAACCAGAATTACCGCCTGTGGTGTGATTAGTGGCTATAAATGCTACGGGCACATCGCCTGTGGCATCAGCATATATGCCAAAATCTTTTTTGTTATACAAGTCCAATAATTTATCGGGTACTGTAAATTCTTCGCTGGTGTTGTCCATTTTTTCAATAACCCCTTTGAGGTGTGTTATTTGTTCAAACATAGCGCCATCATACGGTTTGTAAGGTTCTACAGTACCATACGCTACACGTAATGTAGAGTTAGCATCGGGCCAAAACTTTTTGGTAGGTTGCATAGCTCTTAATCCTGTAACCCAAGTACGGTTCATTAATTCTATTTTGTTGCGTAAGGCTACATACTCGGGCTTTACAGCAGTGTTGTAGTTATCTACTATGGCTTTGGTTGTAGTGTATGCCTTGTCGTTTTCTAATGCTACTATGACTTTACGGTCAAACGCTGTAAGTAGTTGCATCATTTTTTCTTTTGATGCAAACGTACTGTTAAATACATCGGCACTCATAGTAGCAGGTGCTACAACGCCTTTTGTAGCAAGGGTTGTAGCGTGTGTAGTTTTAGCAAGATACATACCTAACATTTCGGTAAATACTTCTTTGTCGGTAGCTACATCATAATCTTTATAAAAATCTTCAATGCGTTTTTTGTTTTTTTCTAGCTCCGCTTTTACCTCATCATCTGTCTTTTTTTCGTCTTTAGCCATGGCAACTATTGCAGTAAATGAGTTGGCCATTTTTAATACTTCAGGCGCTAATGCACATTCGCTCAATAAGTCCGTTTCTAACTGTAATGGATAAAATTTATCATAAGTAGTTTTAAATTCGCCTAGCAAGTTTTTGTAAGTAACATCGCCGCTGGCATCAGCCCACGCTTGAAATTTAGTTTCAATATCTTGTTTGTATTTCATGGTGTTTAAAATACGCATACCTTTATTTTCGCCTTGAAACTTTTTGTAATAGTTGCTTACGCTAGCGTGTTTACTTGCATATTGCAAACGTACGGTTGGGTTAGCGCGCATGTGGCTTGTCCATATACCTAAGCGTTTCTCACGTGCCTTAATGTTGTTAGGGTTAGATACTTCGTACACTTGCTTAATACCATACGATGTTAAGTATTGAAACGTACGCCCAGGAAAACCGTAGGTTAGTGTAAAATCGCCTTTTTTATAACCTGATGTAGATACTTTTAAAAACTTTTTGGGTACATACGGTTTGTTAGCTGCATTGTATTCGCAAGGCTCGTTTTTTTCGTTAGCATAAATACGAAACACACTAAAATCGCCCGTATGACGTGGCCACATCCAGTTATCAGTATCGCCACCAAACTTACCCACTGATTCTGGCGGAGCACCTACCAAACGCACATCTTTAAACGTTTCGGTAGTAAACATATAGTACTCGTTACCAAAAAAGAACGAACGTACTTTAGTTTGGTAGCGTGTACCTTTGGCAGCATCAGCTTCTATAACCTTAGCATTTTCTTCTATTTTTTTGGTGCGTTCTTCTTCCGTCATAGTAGCGGTAACACCTGCTAATGCTTGTTTTGTAACATCGTCTATACGTACTATAAATGTAACTGTAAGTCCTACACAAGGCAATTCTTGTTGCTTGTTCATAGCCCAAAAACCATCGCGCAAATAATTATTGGCTATAGACGAATGATATTGTATTTGGTCGTAACCACAGTGATGATTAGTTAGCAACAAGCCCTCGGCACTTACTAACTCGGAAGTACAACCACCGTTAAAATGCCCTATGGCATCTTTCAACGATGATTTGTTTACGCTATACAACTGCTCGGCAGTAAGCTTAAAACCTAGCTTTTGCATAGTAGGTTCGTTTAACGCTTTTAGTAATTGTGGTAACCACATACCCTCGTCGGCACGTGTAAGATTGGCTATTAAAACCAATGCTAAGATGATTGTTTTTTTCATGTTGTTTGTTTGGGGGTTTGTTTTGATTAAGTAGTGTTTATTGTGTTTTTGTGTTTTGAGAGACTAATTTTTCGTAAGCTTTTTTTTGTATCGAATATGCTCGATGAAAGTTGGGACTTATATAGTACAACATATAGGCATGATTATAAGCCACACTATAAGCTTTTTTTCTCGTGTATAGTTTGTATAAATAATAGTTTGTAAAATAATCATATTCATTTAATTCATGAGCTTTAGTCAAGTCTAATAAAGCATTATTGTATTTTGACTTATAATAATAAGCAACGCCTCTATTATGATAGTAAAGATAATTTTTCTCATTCAGTTTTATTGCAGTATCATAGTAAGCAATAATTTTTCTAGAGTTACTAAATAATTTATTATTTTCTAACTCACCAAGTTCAAAATATGCGTATGATAAATTGGGATTAATTTTTAATAATTGTTTGAGGTAGCTTTTTGCTAAATACTTTTGCCCTTTTAAT
Organism: Bacteroidia bacterium; assembly: GCA_040080595.1. Lineage (GTDB taxonomy): Bacteria > Bacteroidota > Bacteroidia > UBA4408 > UBA4408 > JACMRI01. The sequence continues at coordinate 10,825 of JBEBIC010000075.1, forward strand.
TTATAATGTAAAGACATTTTATAAAAGTATTCTTCATTAAGGCTATCTAATTTATTCACTCTATTATAATCCTTGAGAGCTAAATTACTTAAACCCAAATATTCATACATAGAACCTCGATATAAATAAGCGTCTATGCTATCGTTTATGACATAGCTCATGCCTTTAATAAAATCTTGTTTAGCACCTATAGTATCCTTTAATTTATACTTATTAACAGCTCTTTGAAAATAAATTATATATCCATCTGCACCCAGCGCAATTGCTTTATTACGTAATTCTAAACTATATATATTATTATCATACTCATCATATATATCAGCTAAGCTCCAGTATGGTTTGTAATTCAGACTATCAAAATAAATTGAATTATTAAAACAGCGAATTGCGTAATCTGACAACTCTAATTTAGATTGCGCTAAGCCCAATCTATTATAAATGTTTGAATTGGTTTGATTCAAATATATTGCTTTAGAGGCTATATTTATTAGTTCAGGAAATCTTTTTTGATTATACAATACTTCAGTATAATTATAATAAGCATCAAAATTACAGCTATCCAAACGAATTGATTTTAAATAAATAACTTCTGCTTTATCTAACTCATCCGTTTCTAAATAATTATTAGCAATACTCAAGTTTAACTTAGCATTGCTTGAATCTATTTCTAATTCCAACAATTGTTTGTTGATTACTTTATCAATAGAATCTACATAATTGTTATAATTTATTTTTGATTGTGCGAAAAGGAAATTACTTGTAAACAAACAAATAATACACAATCCAATTAATAA
>JBEBIC010000076.1:0-11487 GCA_040080595.1 Bacteroidia bacterium
TATTGCAACAGAGAATGTAATTATGTAACCTATCCAATTTTGCTTTAAAAACAATAATAAACTAAGAAATACAAACGTATATTGCAAAGGTTCGTCGTATGAATATATGGGCGAAAAAAACATAAATACGTTGGAAAAACACATAAAATAAACAGCTGTATTTATAGCGCAAATTAAATTAGTTTGTTTAAAAAATGTGGATAATTTATAAACTAATAATCCACTTATAAATAGTAGTGAAAAATTAACTAACACAAACGATATACCTATGGGTATGGAGCATACATGTTGTACTGTTTCAATTAACATAGTGGTAATAGGTCGTTTTTGAAACGTAACATTGGTTTTATGATAATCAACAACTACCTGCAAATACACATTATCCAACTCCCAATTATTGTTATTTAACATACTATCTACATATTTAAAAATATGCGAAACAAAAATAACAAGTGTAAAAAATAAACTTACTACAACGCTTACCAAATAATTGGGGAGTGAATTTATTTTGGATTTAAGAAAAGTTACCATGATTAAAAAATTTTGCTCGGATTAAGAATGTTGTTAGGGTCAAATGTGGCTTTAATACCTGTAAACAAATTAAAATGCGAGGGAGTCATCATTACATTCATGTATGGTTTTTGCACTACTCCTATACCATGTTCGCCACTTATAGTGCCATTAAGTTGCTTACATAGTTCAAACAATTGGCGTATAGCTTTGGGTATATCATTTGTCCATTGGTCATTAGTAAGGGTGTCTTTTAAAATATTTACATGTAAGTTACCATCGCCAGCATGCCCATAGCACACTGATTTAAAACCGTATTTAGCCCCCAACATTTTTACACCTTGCAATAGTTCAGGCATAGCAGCACGTGGCACTACAGTATCTTCCTCTTTGTAAGCGCACTGGTGCTTTACCGCCTCTCCTATTTTGCGACGTGCTTTCCACAATAGTTCTTTTTGTTGTTCAGTATCAGCATATAATACATCTATTGGAGCATGCGCTTGTATAGCCTCTACTACTTGTTCGGCTTGCTGTTGTAGCAATTCCATATTATGCCCGTCAAGTTCTATAAGTAAGTGCGCTTGGGTTTCGGGCGTAAGTGCTACGTGCAATGTAGGGTCGTACTGCGCCACTAAGGTAAGTGCATCACGCTCCATAAACTCGCAGGCACTAGGTATAATGCCTGCTTTAAATATTGAGGTAACGGCCTTGCAAGCATCAGTAGCGCTAGCAAATGGCACAAGCATCAATACGTTTTTGGGGTTATGCGGAATAAGTTTTACTACTATTTGGGTTACTACGGCAAGTGTGCCTTCACTACCAATAATAAGGTGCGTAAGGTTATAGCCTGTAGAGTATTTAAGCGTGTTAGCCCCAGTGTTTATAATGTCTCCATTAGGCAATACTATTTCAAGATTTAAAATATAATCTCGTGTAGTGCCGTATTTAACCGCTCGTGGCCCACCACTGGCATGGGCTACGTTACCGCCCATCATACACGAACCCCAACTGGCAGGGTCGGGCGGATAAAACAATCCTACTGCTTTTACGGCTTGTTGCAAATCGTAATTTATAACCCCTGGTTGTAGTGTTGCTTGCAGGTTATCTTCATCAATAGCGAGTATTTTATTCATTTTGTGTAAGCTCAATACCACACCGCCCATTATGGGCAATGCGCCCCCACTCAAGCCTGTACCTGCGCCTCGTGGCGTTACGGGTATAAGATGCGTGTTACAATACCCAAGTATCAAACTTACTTGTTGGGTAGTGGTAGGCGTAAGCACACAGGCAGGCATATAATGTAGGTCTTCGGTATGATCTTTACCGTAAGGGTACTTTTGTTCTTCGTTTAAAATAATGTTTTGTACGCTTACTATATTTGTAAAATAAGCAATATGTTCGGTAGTTATGGTAGTGTAAGTCATCGGTACGCTTTTAAAAATAGTTAATGCAATCATCTAATTGCGATTACAGAATGATAATAATAGGTAAAAAGCAACAGTTTTTTAAACTTTTGGACAAAAAATGTAGTTGTGGAAACATTGTTTAAAACACGCTGTAAATTATTATTGATATTTAAACATTTTTTGTAAGTTTGCAACTCTAAAAATACCATTTACGATACCGTGTCAAAATTAAATAAAACATACCTAGTAGAATTAAACCGATTACAAAACGGCGATAATTTATTTAATTACAGTATTAATAACACGTTCTTTGAACAATTTGAATTTGGCGAAATTCAAGCAGGCGATTTTGAAGTAGAAGTAAACCTACTAAAATCAACTGCGAGAATACAAGTTCATATTAATATAAACGGCTATGCTGTAGCTTCGTGCGACAAATGTATTGCAGATATAGAACTAAAATTAAACGATAACTTTAGCTATACACTACGTACATTAGCAAAAGAAATGCTAACCGAAGATGTACTGCAAGAAGCTGAGTTTATAACCATAAGTAAAGACGAAATGGAGTTAGACCTAAGCCCAATAATATACGAAAACATTCATTTATTATTGCCAATGCAACGTTTAGGCTGTACAGATAGACAAGGAGTAAAGCGCTGCGACGAAAGTGTGTTAGCACACATTACTGGTGTAAGCGATGAAGAAGAAGAAAGTACAGAGGAAGACATAACCACACCAATAGACCCACGTTGGGCAGCATTATTAAAATTAAAAAAATAATACCAATAAATAGAATTAAACATAAATTATAAATCAAATAAATAACACAACAAAATGCCAAATCCAAAACACAAACACAGTAAAACAAGAACTGCAAAACGTCGTACACACTATAAAGCTGTAGCACCTACTATTACAGTAGATTCAGTTACTGGCGAAACTCACTTAATGCACCGCGCACATTGGTTTGAAGGTAAATTAATGTACAAAGGAAAAGTAGTAATGGAAAAAGCAGGTACATCTGCCGAAGACCTTATTTAATAAAAAATAGCTTTGCAATGAATATTGGATTAGATGTACTCGGAGGCGATTTTGCTCCACTTGCTGCCGTAAAAGGCGCATTATTGGCACAAAAGGAACTTCCTGCACATGTAAAAATAGTATTGATTGGTAACGAAGCCGAAACAAAACAACTCATAACCGAACTTGGAGGTAACACCTCCAAGTTTGAGTATGTACATTCTACCGAAGTAATAGGTATGGGCGAACACCCTACCCGAGCTTTATCTCAAAAACCTAAGTCAACTATTGGCTTAGGTTTTTCTATGCTTAAAGCGCAAGAGCTAGACGCTTTTGCAAGTGCTGGCAACAGTGGTGCTATGATGGTAGGTGCTATGTTTAACGTAAAAACAATACCTGGTGTTATACGCCCAGTTATTGCTACCGAACTACCTAAGTTTGACGGTGGCACAGGTTTGTTGCTAGATGTAGGACTTAATGCCGACGTAAAACCTGATGTATTGTACCAATTTGGTGTAATAGGTAGTTTGTATGCGCAAACCTATTTAAACATTGATAAGCCACGTGTGGCACTAATGAGCCTTGGCGAAGAAGCTGAAAAAGGTAACTTAATAACGCAAGCTGCTTACACCTTGTTTAAAGACAGTACGCAAATAAATTTTGTAGGTAATGTAGAGGGTAGAGATTGTTTTAACAACAAAGCCGATGTAATAGCCTGCGATGGTTTTACGGGTAATGTATTATTAAAACAAGCAGAATCGTTTTACCGAATGATAAAAAAACGTGGCATTGACGATGAATATTTTAATCGTTTTAATTACGAATTATATGGTGGCACGCCAATATTAGGTGTAAACTCCACAGTAATTGTAGGGCACGGCATATCTAACAATATAGCAACCAAAAACATGATTTTGCAAGCCAAACGTGTGGTTGATTCCAAAATAACAGACCTTATTCGCGCTAGTTTTAATTAACTACCACAATTTCATTTGAGCTATCATAAACAATACAATTGTATTTGTTTATTTTCGTCATCATGCTAAAATATAGCTAATTACCACTCGCTTATTTGTTTTTTGGTAGCTATAAATTCGTTCCATATTTCTGCTACTATAGCTGCAGCAGGCATTATGGTGGTAATACTTGCGGCTACTTGTCCTACTTCTAGTTCTCCCTCCAGCATATCACCTTCAAACATTCCTTTCTTTGCACGTCCACGTCCTAATAACGCAGTAAGTTCCTCGTTAGTAGCACCATTGGCTTCAGCGTTTATAACCTCGTTACCAAATTTATTTTTTATTAAACGTACGGGTGTAAGTTGTTTCAATGTAAGTTGTGTATCACCCTCATTGCAGGCAAGTACTTTGTCTTTAAAGGCTTGGTGTGCGCTACTTTCGGGGCTAGCTATAAAGCGGCTACCTATTTGCACACCATGCGCACCTAGTGCCATAGCCGCCAACATTTGCTTGCCCGATGCTATACCGCCTGCGGCTATTACAGGAATAGTAACTGCAGCGCATATTGTGGGTATAAGGCATAGGGTAGTAGTTTCTTCTCGTCCGTTGTGTCCGCCTGCTTCAAAGCCCTCTGCTATTATAGCATCTACGCCTGCTTCGGCACATTTTATGGCAAATTTGGTGTTGGCTATTACATGTACTACAGTTATGCCGTGGGCTTTTAGGCGTGCAGTATATGTTTTGGGATTACCTGCCGATGTTACTACTATTTTAACACCTAACTCAATAATGATGGCAATATGCTCCTCAATATTAGGGTATAATAAGGGTAAGTTTACGGCAAATGGTTTGTTGGTAGCGGCTTGGCATTTGGTAATGTGCGTCCGCAATTGCTCAGGGTACATACTACCTGCGCCTATTATGCCTAATGCGCCTGCATTGCTTACTGCGCTGGCAAGTTCCCAACCACTGCACCATATCATACCTGCTTGTAGTATGGGGTATTGTATGTTAAATAATTGTGTAATACGGTTAGTTGCGTGCATAAGTTATGTTATTTTTAATTAATTGATTTTAAACGTAATTCGTAATTTTTAATTCGTAATTACTATGTTATTGTTTTATATAATTTCCTCTACCATCTTTATTAAGGTAAAGTAGTGTACCTGTTCCTTTGTCGTACACATTACCAAGGCTATATATTTGCCCATAGATACCACCTTGAGAGTTTATGTAAATATCAGCCAGACCCGAATTAGTAAAATCGGTATAATTACTTTTAAAATCGCTTGCATCTATTTTACCTATTGCTCCTGTGTATGCGTATAAACTATTGCATTTACCATGTAGTGTATAAGTGCCAGTACCTGTAGATATATCCAAAACCATAATTTTAGGAGAGCAATATACATTTACTTCACTTGATGTTAAATCGCCTCTAATCTTTAGTGTATCTTGGTTATAAGTATTTTCATTTATAGTAATAGTACCCGTGCCCATTACTTTTAAGTATGCCAAGCTATTGGTATGGAGTACTACATTTATGGGTGTAGAGTAAGAGCGTGTCCAGTTAAACGAGTTGGTGTTTTTTATAATAAGTTCGCCAGCTATTATTTCTGTGGTAATTTTGGATAGTAGATTTTTGCCTGCTGTTAGTACTATATAATTAGTACTATCTGCTACTGTGGTAAGGTTTATTGCATCGTATATACTTACGGTATGTAATTTTGCATTAAGTGTGCGTTGCTCAGTAGTAATAGTTCCTGTACGCTTAAAAGCATCTTTAACAGACGCTTTTTTGCAACTGCACAATAGCATGCACATACCACAATAAATTAAAATTATAACACTACGCATTAAGGTTTTGTTTGGTTTTAAATAGCTTGTGTAAATGTACTACTAAAAGTAAATTATTAAGCACTAAATTATTTGAGCACGCACACTTTTACACTACAAAATAAGTAGTACTTTAGTACAAACAAAATAAGTGCAGTTAATACAATTAAAAAAGCCCTTATAACTCCAAAAAAATGAAACATTGTTTGTATATATTGTGGTGTGTGCTAGTGGTGCTTACTGGTTGCAAAAAGCCAAAGAGCGACGACCCTACGCCTATTAATCCGTTGTCGTTGGCGGCCGCAAAATCGCCGTATGCCACCCTTGCCGATTATTTTAAGAAAGCCGTCACCAAACAATTATTTACCTTAGCCAACAACACTGCAAGCGTACGGTTTAAATGTAACCAAGGTACTGTAATAGAGCTGTATCGTGTATCGTTGCTTGATGCTAACAATACTCCCGTAGTAGCTAATACTGATGTGCGCATTGAAATAGAAGAATATCTTAGTGCAAAAGATATGCTTTTGTATGGCAAAAATACCAATGCTAATGATACTTTGTTGGCAAGTCAAGGGTTAATAAACATAAAATTAAAAGACGGTAATGGCAATACACTTCACTTTGCATCAACGCCCAATGCGCTTAAAGTGCAGTTCCCTGAGAAAACATATACTCTACCTAATTCTGATTATTACATAGGCACAACAGATGCTAACAACCTACTTAATAGCACCTTACAACCTAACGGACGAAATAAATTTACCAAACAAACTGATGTAATAGAAGGTGGAATATTTTATACCTATAGCTTACCTCAAGTAACTAATTGGGTGCAATGCGCCTATCCACGACCATCAACCGTAGCGGGTACTATAGCTGTAACTATTAGTTTTGACGACCCTAAATTAATAGGAAAACAAAAATTAGTATATGCTTACTCCGATGTGTTAAATGCAGCGTATGTAAGTGTTACAAGTAACGATGCGGTTACGCTAAATCGATTGCCACAAGGCTATAATTTTAAGTTGGTATGCCTAAGTATTGTAAACGAATATATGTATGCCGATGTACAAAACTGGAACAGTACTGCCACACAGCAACTAAGCCCACGTAGTATAACCGATGCTGATTATAGCGTTAAAATAAGAGCCTTGTAAATGCCCAAAACAAGTATATACACTTACTTATTTATGCTACCTCGTGTGCTATGGAAAGTGTTTTTCATCATCAACTTTATAGTAGGGCTTATAGTGCTGTACCCCTTGTTTTATATACTATTGCAAGGCAATGCACCTTATACTAAAGCGTTTGCATTAATGCGTTTTTGGGCACGTTGGATACTGTATGTGCCAGGTATAGGCGTAAGTGTTAGTGGCAATGCAAACGTTACAAGTACACCTTGCGTGTTGGTGGCTAACCATGCTTCGTACTTGGATATTATAGTGAGTTACGTGGTGTTTAAATTTTATTTTGTATTTGTAGGCAAAAGCGAAATACGTAGTGCTCCATTGTTTAATGTGTTTTTTAAACGTATGAATATATTGGTAGATAGAGGCAACGCATCTTCAGGGGCTACGGCATATATGGCGTGTAGCGAGCGTTTGCAACGTGGCGAAAGTGTATTTTTATTTCCTGAAGGCGGCATTAAAGCCAATGGAGATATGCGTTCGTTTAAAAACGGAGCGTTCCAATTAGCTATTGATAACCAAGTACCCATAGTACCCGTAACGTTTCTTAATAATTGGAAACTATTGCAAACAGGTGCATTCCTCAACTGCTATGGTACGCCTGGTATAGCGCAAGTAGTAGTACACAATAGCGTACCTACTTTAGGCTTAACCAAAGAGCATATTCCACAACTCAAAAAAACAGTTTTTGATGTTATAAAAAACGCAATGTAAATACACTAACATTTATTCTAATTTAAACACCCGAATCATACTATGATAACTAACATAACCAATTTTTGTAACGCTTATTTTAAAAATACAACAAGCGTAGTACACGCATTAGCAGCGCAAGGAAGCGACCGTCAGTACTACCGTGTGAGTAATAACAACGTTAATTACATAGCCGTATATAGTCCTGATGTAAAAGAGAATGAAGCATTTATAAAATTCTCCCTACACTTTATTAAAGCCAATGTACCTGTACCTACCGTACTACATTTTAACGAGGAGCGTACGATGTATTTGCAAAACGATTTTGGAAATACTTGCCTATACGATGTGTTAAACAAACAGGGTTTTACTGATGAAGTTTACGATTTGTACAAACAATCGTTAAAGGCATTAGCGAACATGCAAATACAAGGCGTAAAAGGCTTTGATACCGCTTATTGTGTAGCTGCTAAGGAGTTTAATAGAACAGGGTTTTATGCTGATTTGTTGTACTTTAATTATTACTTTGTTCGTCCTACCAAAACACCTTACCATAAGACGGAATTACTTACCGATTTTGATACCTTGAGCGATTATTTAATGGGTGCAAACCGTTCGTTTTTTATGCACCGCGATTTTCAAAGTCGTAATATAATGGTGGCTAATAATGCGCCACATGTAATAGATTATCAAGGTGGAATGTTAGGTGCATTGCAGTACGATGTGGCTTCGCTACTGTGGCAAGCTAAAGCACAACTGCCTTACGAATGGCGCAATAGTTTGTTTGATTATTATTACGAACAAGCACAACCGCAAAGTACACAAGTACAAGACAAACTTACATTTACCGACCATTACAACGCATTTGTATTATTGCGTTTGTTGCAAGTACTTGGTGCGTATGGCTTTAGAGGTTTGTTTGAAGGTCGCCCACACTTTGTAGATAGTATAGCACCTGCGCTGGAAAACCTAAAATGGTTTGTAGCCAACAAGCGTTTGCCATTAAAATTAAATGCGTTGTATGAAGTATTAAACCACATTACGCAACCCGAATTTATAGCACAATTTAAAGTAGAAAAAGCATTACCTACAAGCAAACTTAAAGTAACCATAACTAGCTTTAGTTACAAGCGTGCCATACCTGCCGATGTAAGCGGAAACGGCGGTGGCTATGTGTTTGACTGCCGTGGTGTACACAACCCAGGACGATTTGAAGAATACAAAAAACTTACGGGTAGAGATAAACCTGTAATGGATTTTTTGATGAATAAAACACTTATGCCACAGTTTATAAAACATATACAAAACTTGGTGGATATAACAGTGCAAGATTATTTAAAACGCGATTTTGAAAACCTAATGCTCAACTTTGGTTGCACTGGAGGGCAGCATCGCAGTGTGTTTAGTGCTGATGCTTTGGCAACTTATTTGCGCGAGCGTTACAACTTAAATGTAACCGTAACACATACCGAACAAGAACTAAAAGGCTGGATTAACTAAGCGTGGCGGGCATATACATACATATACCGTATTGCAAGCAAGCATGCGTGTATTGCAATTTTCATTTTAGCACACAACTTACTACTACACAATTAATGGTGGATAGCATAGTTACCGAACTGGAATTGCGCACCACTTATTTTGAACCACATACTCCTATACACACCATATATTTTGGAGGCGGAACGCCCAGTGTACTTACTGTTGCCCAGTTACAAACCATTATTACTGCCATACAAAAAAACTATAATTGTGCAGAGTTACAAGAACTTACTATAGAGGCTAACCCTGACGATTTATCAATAGATTATTTAAAACAACTAAAACAACATACTCCTGTAAACCGCTTGAGTATAGGTGTACAGAGTTTTAATGATGATGAACTTATATTTTTTAATAGAGCACACAATTCAGCGCAAATACACCAAGCCTTACGCAATGCGCAGTTGGTAGGCTTTACTAACATTAGTATAGATTTAATATTTGGTTCGCCCGTAAGTACCACAGCGTCGTGGTTACGTAATCTGCAATTGACTGATGAATACGGAGTGCAACACCTCTCGTGTTACTCGCTTACGGTAGAAGAAAAAACAGCATTGGCACATCGTGTAAACTACACAAAGCAAGTAACGCTTAACGAAAGTTTTAACAACCAACAGTTCCAAACCCTTATGGAATACGCCACACACAACAATTGGACGCAGTACGAAATATCTAATTATTGTAAGCAAGGTTTTGAATCTAAACACAACACGAGTTACTGGCAAGGCAAAACTTTTATGGGAGTAGGGCCTGCGGCACATTCGTATAATGGAGCTACTCGTAGTTTTAATATACATAATAATAATGTGTATATAAAAGCAATGCAAAATAAGGACTTAACGGCAAGCGTAGATACTACCGAAACTCTTAGTGTGAGCGAACAATACAATGAATATGTAATGACACGCTTACGCACTATACAAGGCGTAAATAGCATAGAGTTACAACAATTATTTGGCACAGAAAAACTTACTTATTTTGAAACTGAAATAGCCCACGAAATACACAAGGGTAACATCAATTTTAAACATTTTAATTACACACTAACTACGGCAGGTAAATACATTGCCGATAGTGTAGCCAGTAATTTGTTTTGGGTATAGTGTAACAATAAAACGCTACAAATACTTACCGCAAAGCGTAATTTGCACTTACTTATTTTTTATAAAAAACTCTTTTGCATCGCTGTACATTGCGCCAAAAAAAAACGCTATGCCAAACGAATAAGTAGGCGATGTAAAGTTTTGACCAATTTGTTTATTGTTTTTAGTAACTATACGGTAGCCTACATCTAGCCCCAATCCCACGTAGCGTGTAGGTTTCCAAGTGCAACTCATAGTGGGTTCGTAAAAAAAAGCTGAGCTTTGCGCAGTTTTTACACCATGTTGCAGTGTGTAAATATTACCTACGCCCACTTGCAAGGGTATAGCTATTTCCCAACGTTTAGTATTATAAAAAGTATATTCGGCAAAAGCCGATACATAATGTAGTTTAAGTTCGTTGAGCGATTGTTTTTCGTTGTAATAGGCAATTCCTTTGGGCATCCAATTATAACTTAAGCCAAATATAAATTGCGATTTAAAATTTAAACCCAACTTTACCCCATTTACAGGGGCTTTTTGGTTTTGTATAAATGAATTTCTATTATTTAATGCAACATAGGCGCGAGGCTTCTGCCTTAACGCATTCATTATACTATCAGTAAATTGGGCATGTGTAGCCGTAACGCTACACAATAAAATAGCCACACTACAAAGTAGATTTAAAACAAATTTCATAAGTTGTAGTGCAAAATAATAGTTAAATTTTTACACGCCCTTTTAATATATCAGCAAACATAATAAAGTCGGAAGCCAAACTATAAAATGGATACTTAAATGTAGCAGGTTTGTTTTTTTCAAAAAAGAAATGTCCTGCCCAAGCAAAACCATAACCCGCCAATGGCATACACCATAGCAACGTGTAATTGCCTATAAACAAGGCGTATAACAATATTCCAATAACTAAGCCTGTGCCAACAAAGTGTAAGCGACGGCTTGTTATGTTAGCGTGTTCGGTTAGGTAATACACATAAAATTCTTTAAGTGTGGTGTACTCTTGTGTGTTGTTTTTGGTTTCCATTTTATTTTTTTTGTTGTAGTTTTTGTATTGGATTATACGCACCTCGGTAACTCACTGACTTTTGATTCAAAACTAAAAGCCCCCCTCCTATTGTTAAAACAAGTAAACCAAGTATAACGTATAGCCCCAATTTATTAAAGCTATGGCTATAATTAGTATTTTTACCAATTTGAAAATCAAACATTTTATTGAATTGTTGAATAAAAA
>JBEBIC010000336.1:0-2619 GCA_040080595.1 Bacteroidia bacterium
AATTATTTGTATAATGCGCCCACATTAGATGATTATCAATATTTTCCGAGAAAGAGCAAACCCCTAAATTGTTAAAACTATTTCTTTTTACAGTGGTTATTGTGTCAAAATTAAAAGTATCTTTAATTAGATTTATATTACAGTCAAAGGGATCGTTAAAATCTCCAGGGTTTGCCAAATAAAAATACGACCTTAAAAAACAATCTATATTATGTAAATTTAAAAAGTAATATTTAAATAACCTTGTTGCGTTCTTGGGTAATAAATGTCCGTCTTGATAAGTATCCCATAAATTTGTTAAAGGATTAAGTTTCAACTGATACTCATTATCGATTTTAAACTCATTCATAATATAATGTATTAAATCAACTAGTCCCCTCTACTACACCTTAGCTCTTACGGTGCGTTGTTCAATACGCTTTTCGTAGTTTTCGCCTTTAAATATGCGGTGTACGTATATGCCTGGTGTGTGTATATAATCGGGGTTAAGTTCGCCTAGTGGTACAAGTTCTTCTACTTCGGCTATGGTTATTTTACCTGCCATTGCCATAAGTGGGTTAAAATTGCGTGCAGTACTACGAAATATTAAGTTGCCTGCGCTATCACCTTTCCATGCTTTTACTATGGCAAAAGGAGCGTCAAACGCCATTTCCATTAAATACTCTTTGCCATCAAAGGTACGTGTTTCCTTGCCTTCAGCAATTTCGGTACCTACACCTGCGGGAGTAAATATTGCAGGCATACCATAACCCGCAGCCAAGCAACGTGTAGCTAGTGTACCTTGTGGTATTAAATCTACCTCCAATTCGCCACTTAGCATCTGGCGTTCAAACTCTGCGTTTTCGCCTACATAGCTGGCTATCATTTTTTTTATTTGTTTGGTGTTTAATAATAATCCCAAACCAAAATCATCAACACCTGCATTATTACTTATGGCAGTAATCCCTTTTGTACCCTTACGTATTAGGGCATTAATACAATTTTCGGGTATGCCGCATAAACCAAATCCTCCAAATAATATGGTACTGTTATCGGTTATGTCTTTTATGGCTTCATCAGCGTTAGCTACTACTTTATTTATCATTGTTGTATAGGGTTTTATGTGAGTAAATAATTGTTTTTAAACGTAATTTGTTGTATTAAATTTTGTCGTAATTCGTAATTAACTTCTATTAATTATCAAAATCAATATCCTCGTTGCCGCCTTTGTTAAACTCGCCCTCTAGGTTATTTTCTTTGTTAAACTTATCGCAGTCGGTTTCTATTTTTAGTTCTTTGGGGCGTTCAAAATCTTTGGTGCTTACTTTTAGTTTTTTATCAGCATACACTTTTTGCATAAACTTAGCCCATATAGGCAATGCCATGGTAGCTCCTTGTCCAAGGTCGGTACTACGAAAGTGTGCGCTTCTGTCCTCGCAACCTACCCATACAGCCCCTGCTAATTCGGGCGTAAGACCTATAAACCAACCATCGCTATTGTTTTGTGTAGTGCCTGTTTTACCTGCTATTGGCGTGTTTAATCCATATCTAAAACGTAGGCGCATACCCGTACCGTGTTCTACCACGCCTTTCATAAGGTTTACAGTAAGGTAGGCGGTTTCTTCGCTTAGCGCTTCGTGCTTTTGGGGTATAAATTCTTCAATAACATTTCCATTTTTGTCTTCAATACGAGTAATGTACAAAGGCTTGGTATATACACCTTTGTTGGCAAATGTTGCCATAGCTCCTGCCATTTCGTACACCGTAACGTCGGGCGTACCAAGGCATATAGAAGGTACTGCGTCCAAATGGCTAGTAACGCCAAGTTTCTTTGCCATTTCAACTACGGCTTGCGCACCAAATTGTTTTATAATAAATGCCGAAACCGTGTTGGTAGAGGTAGCTAAACCACGTTTAAGGCTCATCATTCCTCCATATTTACCGTCGGAGTTACTAGGTGTCCAATCGGCACTACCAGGGTTGCTAATAGTTACAGGCACGTTAGGTACTTGGTAACATGGACTGTAGCCCTCTTGCATAGCCAGTGCATATACAATAGGTTTAAACGTACTACCCACTTGGCGCGCACCCGAGCGCACATGGTCGTACTTAAAATATTTATAATTAACCCCTCCTACCCATGCTTTTACGTAACCTGTGCTTGGGTCTAACGCCATAAAACCTGTTTGTAAAAAATGCTTGTAATAACGCAAACTATCCATTGGCGAAAGTAGGGTATCACGGTCTTTTTTGTAATTAAACAGTTTCATTTTAATTTTGGTGTTAAACTGTTTTTCTATTTCAGCGTCAGATAAATCGGCTTGCTTGGCTATGCGGTAACGGTCGCTACGTTTCATGGCTTGTTGCATAAGTGCTTCTATTTCTTTCTCGTTCATACTACTAAATGGCGCAGTTTTTTTGCCCGCCCAATGTTTAAAAAACAAAGGCTGTAACTCCTTACCCAACCATTCGTTTACGGCTTCTTCAGCATAGCGTTGCATACGGCTATCTATGGTGGTATATATGCGCAATCCGTCTTTGTACAAATCGTAATTAGTACCGTCTGTTTTTTTATGTGTCTTGCACCAATCACGCATTTCATCGCGCACATACTCTCTAAAATAAGTGGCTATGCCTGTA
>JBEBIC010000337.1:0-2606 GCA_040080595.1 Bacteroidia bacterium
AAATAATCGCACGTATTTTTACCCCGATGTAAATGCGGGCTATCAACTATTGCCTAATTTTATAAACGTATATGTAAACTTAGGAGGTAATGCTTACCGCAATAGTTTTAAAGCATTGACAGATGTAAATGCCTTTATGCACAACAGTGCCAGTTTACAAAACACCAATCATCAAATAGATGCGGATGGAGGAGTAAAAGGACAATTAACCAAACGTATGAGTTACAACGTACACGCAGGTTACGACATATACAAGAACTTTGCTTTGTATGTATTAAACGATGCTTTTTTGTTAAGTAATGTATTTACCACTGTGTATGATAATGTAAACCGTGCACATGTAGGAGGCGAATTAAACTATCAGTTGCATCAAAAACTAATAATAGGCGCAACAGCTAACTATTACAATTATAAAGCAAGCACGGAGCTTAAAGCGTGGTATATGCCCGATTTAATAATAAATACATCAGCCAAATATAACTTAGATGATAAATTAATAGCTACCGTACAACTTAATTATCTTAACACACAGTACGCACGCAAAACCACGTATGATGTTAAGGGAATAAAAACGTACGAAACTATAAAATTAAACTCATTTGTTGATGCTAACTTAGGAGTAGAATACCGCTACAATAAGCGACTATCAGCCTACTTGCAGTTTAACAACTTAGCGGCGCAACGTTATTATCGTTTTATAAATTATCCTACACAACGTTTTAATGTACTGGGTGGAATAACGTATGGTTTTTAATTGTTGTGTAGCTAAGAAACACGCTTCAAAATAAAAAATAAAATTACACTTGCATAACTGTATTTATTACATACATTTGCAACGCATTAATCAGTACTGATTAAATACGCCCAGCTGGCGGAATTGGTAGACGCGCTGGTCTCAAACACCTGTGGGAAACCGTGCCGGTTCGACTCCGGCGCTGGGTACAAAACTAAAAAAGCCTTTGATAAATTTTTATCAAAGGCTTTTTTAGTTTTGTTTTAATCGTTTAATGTGTGGGCAATACTGCCTTATTATATGGTTGGTAGGCGTTGTTGTGGTACTAAGTAGTATAAACTACTTCATTACTTACACTGGCCATTAGGTATACACACAGCACCCTCTACCACTTTTAATGGTGCTGATACCTGTTGTTTTTGCCACTCGTCAAATGCTTTTTCTAGTGTAGAAAGTATCACGCTACTTTCTTGCGCTCCTGATATTGCGTACTTTTTATTTAATGCAAAAAATGGCACACCTCGCACACCTACTTGTTGCGCTTCGTATATGTCTTGGCGCACTTCATTAGTATATATATCGCTGGCTAACATTGCTTGTAATGCAGTAGCATCTAAGCCTACACTTACACCTATTGCTACAAGCGTGGCAATATCATCTACGTTTTTACCCTCAACAAAATAAGCCGAAAATAATTTTTCTTCTACTTCGTTTTGTTTGTTAAACGTTTTAGCATAATGCCCCAAACGGTGTGCATTAAACGAATTAGCGGTTATGGCTTTGTCAAAATTAAATTTTAAACCTACTTTACTGGCTATTTCGGTTACGTAATTGGTCATATCTTTGGCTTCATCAACACTAACTCCCTTGTGCTTTGCGAGCGATTGATAGGCATTAATAGTCGTATCGGTTTTCATATCGGGCGAAAGCTGAAAACTCTTCCATTCTATGTGTAATCGCTCTTTGTGTTTAAATTGTGCCAAGGCGGTTTCAAATTTACGCTTGCCTATGTAACAAAACGGACACATTACGTCCGACCATATTTCTATGTGCATTTTAGTGGAGTCCATATTTTTAGTTGGTTTTAATAATAAATTAACCGTTGTTTTATTGCCCTGTGCATGGGCCGATAAAACAACGGTTATAAACAGCGCACTACCTAATAGTAAGCTACGCATAGTATTACACAGCTTTAGTTTTGTGCAAATACATATTAGAAACTAATAGCACTACTAACATAACAATGGGCATAATAGCGCCCTTAACATCGCCACTTGCGTAGTGTGCAATAGCGGCCGATATAAACACTATACCAAAACCTGCATACGCCCATTCTTTAATGCGCATGGGTACTTGTGGTACAAGCAACGCAATAACTCCTACTAGCTTAGCTACTCCTAATTCTACTCTAAAAAAATCAGGGAAACCTAATTTTTTAAAACCCTCTACAGCTTCTGGGCTTGTAAAATACATTGCGCCACTCATCAACATCATAGCACTTATAATGCCTGTTGTTGTCCAATAAATAATTTTTGTTTGTTTCATTTTTGTTTGTTTTTTAGTTTTTAGTAACGATGAAATTAGCATTATTTTTACGCACTTTAGGATTATTTACCGTGTAGTCGTTTGCCGTGTCGCGGTAGCCCAATGCAAGTAATACTACACTTTTAAGTCCAAGTTCTTTTAAGCCAAGTATCTCGTCAAAACCAGCGGGGCTAAAGCCTTCCATAGGCGATGCATCTACTTTTTCGGTAGCGGCTGCTACTAATGCTGTACCTAATGCAATGTAGGTTTGGCGGGCATTCCAGTTAAATTGCACTTCTTCTGTTAGGCCTAATAAACTACCTTTAACCATAGCCATATAATCATTAAA
>JBEBIC010000077.1:0-11426 GCA_040080595.1 Bacteroidia bacterium
GTTTTACAGGTTTTATGTCTATTGCTCTTGCTATAATGAATTTATTACCTGTGCCTGCATTAGATGGTGGTCATGTATTATTTACTTTGTATGAAATAATTACACGTCGTAAACCCAACGAAAAGTTCCTAGAATATGCACAAATTATAGGTATTATTATAGTACTTTCTTTTATGCTTTTGGGAAATGGTAATGATTTACTACGTGGAATTGGAATAACATATTAATTACTCGTTTAATTTATAACACATAACTAACTATTGGCAACTACACAACATAACAACTACAAAAAGCACAAACTATGGTTTGTGCTTTTTGCATTGTTTACACTAAGCCTAAATAGCTATGCGCAACCTAAAATTAATCCTAACAACAAAACATATACGCAAGCACAATTAGTACAAGATTATAACTACCTAAGTACACTACTTATAAAATGCCACCCTGGGCTAACACGCTACACTACTGCGGATAGCGTTACGTATTGGTTTAATTATTATCGGACACAAATTACTGATAGTATGACGCAACGCCAATTTAGAAAACTCATAAATAAGCCCATAGAAAAAATAAAATGCGGGCATACCGCCACGTTATACAGTACAGAATTTACCAAGTATTTGGTTAAACAAAAACTCAAGTTTCTACCTATTGATGTAGTTACCAATAACAATAAATTGTACGTATTAAAAAACAATAGTACTGACACTACCTTAGTGCCATTAGCCGAAATTAGTAGCATTAATGGGCATTTAGCACAAGATATACTACATACGTTTAACCAATACATAACTGCCGATGGATATATAGGTACGGGTAAACAACATATTTACAACGCTAATTTTGCACGTTTTTATCGTGGGCTTATAGATAGTAGTACAACACAAATTATACGTATTAAACACACTAACGATAGCATAAGTACACACACTATAGCCTGCACCATTCCTAAAGATGACGGTAGTGGTGATGATAGCGAAGAGTCGCTTACTTACCTCCACGATAGCATTGCAGTTATTGATTTAAATTCGTTTGCATCGTTTCATCAGCGTAGGTTTTTGAGTGCTGCGTTTAAAGAATTACAACAAAAACAAACACCCAACTTAGTGCTTGACTTACGATCCAATGGTGGCGGACAGGTTATTACTGCCATACAAGTACTTAGCTATTTGTTACCCAACACCACGTATTTAGAGGCTCGCCGCAACAATAAAATAATTCCGTTTTATGGTTATATGAGCGGTAAGTTTAGCATAAAATTATCAGCCAAATTTTTAAACTATGCCAAACATAAAACAGTAGATAGTATGTATTATGCGTATTTGCCCATACAAAAAGCAAAACAAAATGCGTACAAAGGCAAGTTGTTTGTATTGGTTGATGGAGGAAGTTTTTCAGCATCGGTAATAGTTGCATCGTATTTAAAACGATATAACAGAGCCACTATTATAGGGCAAGAAACTGGTGGTACAGAGGAAGGTTGCAATGCCTTTACTATGCCAATGGTAACTGCGCCAAACACAGGTTTACAACTACGCTTACCGTTGTATCAAGTAAATAATGTGTTGCCACAATTTAACTATGGTAGAGGTGTACAACCCAATTACATAATTAACGAAAACCTACAACTACCAAGCGCTACCACCGATGCGTGTATGCAAGAAGTATTACGTTTATTAAGTATTAAAAATAAATAGTAGCTATGAATAATAACGAACTAAGTTACTGGGAACAACATTTTTTAGTACCCCAAACCGATGTGCTAATAATAGGTGGCGGTATAGTGGGTATGCTTACTGCTATTGAGTTAAAGCAAAAAGATAAAAAATTAAACATAACTATAGCCGAGCGTGGTTTTATACCGCAAGGCGCTACTACACGCAACGCTGGTTTTGCCTGCTTTGGTAGTATTAGCGAGTTAATGGCAGATATGGAAACTACGCCTGAAAAAGATGTGGAAGCACTATTAACAAAGCGTTACCAAGGTTTACAGCGCTTACGAACTATCGTAAATGATGATGCTATAGAATACTACGAACACGGTGGCTACGAATTATTTACTGATGCAACCAAATATGAAACCTGTGTAAATAAAATTGATTTTTTTAATACCATGGCACACCAAGCCTTTGGTACTGCTAATGTGTACAGCGTTGAACACAATGCAACTAACTGGAATATGGGTAGTATATTGGCTATTAAAAACAAGTTGGAAGGGCAACTCAACTCAGGTAAATTAACACTTGCATTACAAGCCAAACTACAACAACTTAACATTACTACACTCAACGGCATTGCCATTGAAGCGGTGCACGAGCAAGGTAACAACTGCCAAGCCACTACCGCTGAGGGGTACACACTAAACGCAAAAAAAATAATTGTAACCAATAATGCCTTTGCCAAAAAACTATTGCCACAATTAGATATTACACCTGGACGAGGACAAGTAGTAGTAACCGATGTTATACCTAATTTGGCTTGGAAAGGTTGTTTTCATTACGATGATGGTTATGTGTATTTTAGAAATATAGCGGGTAGAGTATTATTGGGCGGAGGACGTAACATCAATTTTGAAAGCGAAACTACTACACAATTTGGCTTAACGAATGATATCCAAACGTATTTAAAACACCTATTACACACCTTAATATTACCTAACACTCCACACACCATTGCACATAGTTGGAGTGGAATAATGGCATTTGGCGAAACTAAAAATCCTATTGTACAACAACTAAGTGCTAACATATATTGTGCTGTACGTATGGGCGGAATGGGCGTTGCGCTAGGGAGTGGCACTGCCAAAGGAGTGGCCGATTTAATTCAATTTTAAAAAACTAATAATAACGTGTGCGGAATATTTGGAGCAATAAGTACTAACACTACATCACGCATTATAAGTGCTGATGCCGCCTCACAAGCGTTAAAAGCATTACGTAAGCGTGGGCCTAATAACCAACATTATGTGCAAGTAAATAATTGTACACTTGCGCACGCACGCCTTGCTATTATTGATACTACGGCAGGTGCTAACCAACCATTTACCAATGCCGAGCAACGCTACTATTTAGTATTTAATGGCGAAATATTTAATTATAAAACACTGCGTGAGCAAGTAATAAATAATGGTGTAAATCTCACCACACAAAGCGATACCGAAGTATTGTATTATTTATTAATACAAAAAGGAATGGCGTGTATTAATGAATTGAATGGCTTTTTTGCTTTTGCTTTTTACGATTCGCATACGCACACTATGCACATAGCACGAGATAGATATGGCATTAAACCTTTATACATTTATCAGTACGAAAATGATTTTGCATTTGCCTCAGAGCCCAAAGCTTTACGTAGCGCAGGTTGCAACTACGCTATGAATACTGATGCTCTTTCTACTTATTTTCATTTAAACTATTTACCGCATCATACTTCTATATTTAAGCACATACATAGGCTTGCACCTGCTACTTATTTAAGCATAAATACACATACATTACAAAGCACAACACACCACTATTATAGTTTACCCACTACACAAGTAAACAATGTACCTACTTACGCTAAGGCCCAGCAAGACTTTAAACTATTGCTTGAAAACGCAGTAACCACACGTCTTGTGGCCGATGTACCCTTGGGTTGTTTTTTGAGTGGAGGTATAGATTCGTCGGTTATTACTGGTATTGCAGCGCAACATACGGAACAACTCAATACGTTTTCTATTGGGTTTAAAGACACCCCTTATTACGACGAAACTCGCTTTGCCGAAGCTGTAAGTAAACACCATAATACCAAGCATCATAGCATACAATTAAGCAACAACGACTTATACGCTGAGCTATTTAACATGCTCGATTACATAGATGAACCCTTTGCCGATTCTAGTGCTATAAACGTATATATACTTAGTAAATACACCGCAAAGCACGTTACGGTAGCGTTAAGTGGCGATGGTGCAGATGAACTATTAGGCGGTTATAATAAACACGCTGCTATGTTGCGTGCAACACAATCTTCGTTACTTAATTCCATACTAAAAACCACCTACCCATTAGTACAACATTTGCCTGAAGGACGTACCAACAAAGTATTTGACGCATTACGTAAAATAAAAAAATACGGTTATAATTTAAACCTAACGCCTACCGAGCGTTATTGGTCGTTGGCGGGTTTTGGACAAAATAATTACACGCAACGTTTATTAAAAAATGCTACACCTATTGCCAATATTGGTTTGTACGATGTTACTAATGATTTTAACACCGTACTTACCAACGATTTAAAATTGGTATTGGAGGGAGATATGCTCCACAAAGTAGATAGAATGAGTATGGCAAATAGCATAGAGGTACGCAATCCGTTTCTTGATATAAACGTAGTAAACTATGTGTGTGCATTACCAAGCAACTATAAAATAGATAACACCAAACGCAAAAAAATATTAATAGACACGTTTGATTGTTTATTGCCCGATGCCGTTAAAAACCGCTCTAAACGTGGGTTTGAAGTGCCCTTGCAACAATGGCTTAGAACAGATTTGTATTCCTTGTTGTTTGATGATTTGTTAAGCCTACAACGCATAACACAACAAAATATATTCAATTATACCGAAATTGAAAAACTTCGCAACCAGCTATTAAGTAGCAACGCAGGCGATGCGCCCGCCAAACTTTGGGCATTGTTGGTGTTTCAGTATTGGTATAAAAACAATTACGAGTAAACTATCGTAGTTTTTTATGCGAAACTAAATTAAATTATTAAAAAGAATTAGTAGTTCAATGTACTACATTTTAATTAGCCTTTACCATTTTTTGATGGCTCAGCTCGCCGTTTTCATAAGTAGTTTTTATTATGTACGTACCAGCTTGCATGCCTTGTAATGCAAGTGTAGTGCTATTTTCGTTTACTACCTGTGTGTGTATAACCTTACCCGATAAGTCCAAAATTTGCACCGTGTTTATTTTGGTAGCGCTTGTAATAGTACATATTTCAGTACACGGATTAGGGCTAATACTAACTTGTGTAGTTGCAAGTGTATTTATGTTTACTACGCCTGTAGGAGTTATTTCCATTTTATCAAAACCCGCTTCAAGCAAGTGTCCTGGGGCATAATCTTGTGCTTTAATTATAAGTTGCATTGTAGCAGTAAGCGGAATTGTATTTTGCAAATTAGTTATTGTTTTAGCGTTCCATCGGCTTAGCATTACATTACCTTTATATACTTTTTCGAGCAATACGGTTTGTGTTCCGTTGTTTATGCTTATTTCCAGCGTATCATTAACGGCGGTAGAACCTCCTGCATTATAAAACCAACGTTCGTAGCTTAGTGTAGCACCACTTGTGTAAGCACTCAAATCCATAATGGGCGATGTTAGTGTTGTGTAACCATCATCTACATCATCTACACCTGCTGCACCAGGCGCATTACCTGTAACAAATGCAAATGCACCACAATCGGTTGCTGCATCTACATCAGCATTACTTTTAGCACCACCATTAAGTGTACCTACGGGTATTGCACGTTCCCATGCGCCTGCTGTAGCTGTAGTGGTTACTATCCAGTTGTTGTTAAATAAAAAATCGTCGTAGTATTCTTTAAGCAAATTAAATTGGGTAGTAGTGCCGCTATTGCTTAGTGTGTTGCTAATAAAGCATTTGGTTTTATACCCCCATTTACCCGCATATTCGTTATACGTTCCATTATTCAAACAATTAATAATAGCATTGCCACTAGCATTGCTTAGCACGCTTGTAGCACCACTCCACGCAAGGGCGTTGGCAGTTTCTATAACGGTTACGTTAGCAGTAGCTAATGGCGCTAGTGTTAATGAATCTACTATGTTGGCGGTGTAAGTAAAGCTACCATTACTTGTTAATGTACTGTTGATATTGGTTACTACTCCAGAGTTCAAAACTACGTTAGTAATTGTACGTGTTGCAAAGCCTGTTTTAGCTATTGTTACGGTGTATATACCATTATCTACCGTGCCTGTTTTGTAGTCTCCATTGGCATCGGTAATAGTTGCAAATGTAGTAGAACCGTTGGTAACAGTAATAGTAGCACCATTAAGCAATGTGCCACAAGTACTGTCGGTTATTGTTCCCTCAAGGTAGCTTGCACGCTTGTAGGTGGGCGATAGCACAAATAAACCTTGACTAATATCGCTTACTACCAAATTTCCACTTGGCAAAAACGGATACACTCCCCAAGCTCCATCAAAGCTACCTCCTTGCAATGGCGAAGTATCATACCAACCTACGTTTACCATGTTTTGTGGGCGATGCACATCGGTTATTAGTACCCCATCTTTATACCATGAGGTTATTGCATAACCATTGCGTATATGTGTGTTGTGCCCTATTGCTTGCGCACCAGCGTTTTGCGATTGTATGCGATTTATTTCCACAGGTTGGCTTACATCGCTAATATCATAAGCCGTAAGGTAAGAGTCATCTACTTCGTCGGTTGTAAATAAATATTTTTTATCTTCAGATGGCCACGAGTTGTGTGTAAAATTGTTAGGTGTATTTTGTGTTGATAATACCACAGGGCTGTTTTTATTAGTCATATCTACTATCGAAAAATAACCGTTGTATATATGGCACGAATACATAGTATCATTATCTACATATCCATCGTGAATATAACTATTATCAAAAGCCCCTATGTATGCGGGGTTCCAAGGGTCGTTAAGATTAAAAACTAAAGCACCTTTGTTACCCACATTACTACCATACAGGTACAAATTACCTTTGGTAGTATCTATATGCAATGCGTGTATAGTACTTAACGTAGCTGCATTACTACCAGGTATAGCTATAAATGGTTGTATAAATTTGCTACGAATACCACGATAATTGGGCAATGCTGATAAATCTATTATTTGTAAACCACCACCACCTTCGGTAGTTACGTAAGCATGTTTTTTATATACCTTAACCTCACGCCATATACTTACAGGCCCTACTATATTGGTGTCGCGTACTGGTAGTGCAGGATTGGTAACATTTACAATTTCCAAGCCTTGTTCCCAACCTACTAATGCGTACTCGTTGCCTAAACTATCGGCAATGCCACCTATGTTAGATAAATCGGAGCTGGTGGCAGGGTAAGTAAGCTGACTTCCTAAAGTTATATTTTTGTTAGGCGTTTGTGCTTGCGCTGTAAGTACTGTTATTACTGCTGTTGCGGTTAGTAATAGTTTTTTCATAATGTTGTTTTTGTGTAATTTTAATTTGTATGAAAATAAACTATTTTTTGCACGCACAACTTTTAAATATATAAGTGGTTTTAATATACATTTGTACCCATTGTGATAACTCCTACTCCTATACATTCTTACACGTTTAGCAAGCACGAACGCTTATGTTCTGCCACTGCTATAGAAGCCTTGTTTACAACAGGGATTAGTAAAAATGCGCGTCCATTAAAATTAATTTATCAGCCGAATACTGATACTAGCAACAAAATAGTAATAGTAGTACCCAAGCGAAATTTTAAACGTGCTAACAAGCGCAATGTGCTAAAACGCCGACTGCGAGAGGCATACCGCCTACATAAGCATTTGTTAAATGATGTGCAACCTAAGTATAACATAGCCATATTATTTATCGCACGTGAGGAGACCGACTATGTTACTATTGAAAAAAGCACCATTGAATTATTACAGCATTTAAGTACAGTACTACCTATAGTTGTTAGTTAAATGAAATTTATTTTTATACTTATTATAAAATTTTATCAACGCAGTATATCTCCGTTGTTTCCGCCTGTGTGCCGCTATACGCCTACGTGTAGCGTATATGCTATAACCGCATTACAAAAATACGGCGCTATAAAAGGAGGCTGGTTAGCCTTAAAACGGATTGTAAGTTGCAACCCTTGGGGCGGGCACGGGCACAATCCTGTGCCGTAATCATAAAAAAATATTAAACAAAAAAGCCTGCAAACACATTGTTTGCAGGCTTTTTTTAGTATTTGCTAATTGGCATTACTTACATTTCCGACTCTTCCAATTCGTCCACTTCAGTTTTTACTTTTTCGGCTTTTTTACCTTTACTTTCTTTTTTAGCACCTCTGTTTGCTTTTTGCTCTTTGTGCATTTCTTTAAACTTAGTTTTTTGCTCTGCAGTAAATGTACTCATCATTACTTCTCTGCATTTTTTGTTTGATGCTTTCATGTTTTCTTGCAACGCTTTTTTGTCAGTTCCGTACTTAGTACGTAATTCGTCGCGCATTTTTTCACGTTCTAGCATTGCTGTTTTTACTGTGTTAGATTGTGCATCGCTTAATCCTAATTTAGCATTAAGTACTTCCATACGAGCAGCTACACGTTGGTCTGCGGTTTTCTTAACTGCTTCAGCTCTTTCGGCTCTTTTAGCTTCTTTTTTTTCAGTATTTTGAGCTATACTCATTGTACTTGCACTAATCATAAGTGCTGCTAAGGTCATTTTAACTACGTTCATGTTGTTGTGGTTTTTTTAAAAGGTTTAAATTTATTTTGTTGTGCTAAGTTATTATTAATAATCGTGCCAAAATATTTTTTGTTTACTTTCACGCAACATTTTACATTAAACCAATGGCACAAATAACCCGCGACACTATTGATAAAATATATGGTAGCATCAACATAGTTGATGTAGTGGGCGATTACGTAAACCTAAAACGTAGAGGTGCTAACCACGTGGGATTGTCGCCGTTTGTAAACGAAAAATCGCCCAGTTTTTATGTAAACCCTGCCAAAAATATTTTTAAAGATTTTAGTTCGGGTGTAGGTGGAGATGCTATTGGTTTTGTGATGGAAATGGAAAAGTGCAATTACCCCGAAGCCCTACGTATATTGGCACGCAAGTACAATATAGAAATAAAAGAGGAGAACGTAAGCAACGAAGAGGCCATTAAACAAAAGCACGATAACGACATAAAAGAAACGTTATATACTGCGAACGAATTTGCCAAAAATTATTTTAAAACATCGCTCCACGATAATGCCGAAGGGCAAGCATTGGGCTTGAGTTATTTTGAAGAACGAAAAATATCAATAGACACTGTACGTAAGTTTGAGTTGGGCTATAATGTTGATGCAAAGACCGATTTTACTGACTTTGCAATGAATAATGGTTATACCTTAGACGTATTAGTAAAAGCAGGATTAACCAAAACCAACGAAGCCAAAAACTGGAAGGTAGATGCTTTTAATGGGCGTGTAATATTCCCAGTGCATAATCTTACGGGACGTGTAGTGGGCTTTGGCGCACGTATATTGGGCAACAACAAAGATGTGGCTAAGTATATAAACACATCAGAAAGCGAGGTGTATATTAAAAGTAAAATACTGTACGGCTTGCACGTTGCCAAAAAAGAAATAAGCAAAACAGGTAATGTGTTTTTAACCGAAGGCTACATGGACGTAATATCTATGGTGGAAGCGGGTTTCGACAACACAGTGGCATCAAGCGGTACATCGCTTACAGAAGAACAAATTCGTCAGCTCAAAAAATTTGCAACCACTATTACTATATTGTACGATGGCGATAAAGCAGGCGTAAAAGCTGCCATTAGAGGCATTAATATGATACTTGCCGAAGGGCTAAATGTAAAATTGGTATTGTTCCCCGATAATGATGATCCTGATAGTTACTCCAAAAAAGTAGGGCGTGAGGCGTTTCATACTTACTTAGAAAACAACACCTTAAACTTTGTACAATATCACAAAAAAGTAAATGGTGATGTACTAAAAAACGACCCGCTCAAAAAAACAGAAATAATACATACACTCGTGGAAACCCTTGCTTACGTAAGCGACCAAATAGCACGTAGTGTGTATATAAAACTAATAGCGCAAGAATTTGATATTGACGAAACAGTATTAGTAGCAGAGCTAAACAAACTTTTACGCAAAAAAATAAATGCAGGGCATAGCCCATCGGCACCAATAACGGAGGGCAATGTAGAAGAAATGCCACTAACGCCCGAAGACCTTATAAACGAAATGGAAGCGCCTGCTACAGCAGCAAGCCAACAACAGGAGTACGACCTTACACGCCTTATAGTGGAGCATGGTACGCAACTATTATTTTTTGATGTAACTGCCGAAGATGGTACGTTGCAAAAATTAGAAATAAGCGTATGCGAACTTATTATGCAACTATTAAGTATGGAGCAAGTAGTGTTTAAAAACAAGCTGTACGCCTTGGTAATAAAGGAAGTGGAGCAGTATTTTGAAACAGGATTTGTACCCAACGAACATTTTTTTATTCATCATAGCAATAATGATATTAAGCAATTTGCAATAACCGCAACTACATCGCAGTACGAACATAGCCCACAGTGGCTAAGTAAGTTTAATATTATTGTGCTTAAAGAAGAATCGTACTTACGTACCTCGCTCGAAAAAACAATAAAGCTATACAAGTATAATATGTTGGTAGAAATAGGCAAACAAAACATTGAGAGCTTAGGTAATAGCACCACTCCCGACGAACAAACCGATTTGCTTTTACTCCAAAAACAACTGGATACTATACGCATAAGCTTTAGCGAGTATTTAAAACCTGTGGTGTAATTTTACATAAGCTGTTTATTTACGATTACGGTAATATAACCACTTATAAAAAATAGTTTGCGCAAGCAGTACTATACTACTACTTTAGTACTTATACGTTACACCATGAAAACTAAAAACATACAACTACATATAGCCTCGCCTTGCAACCAAAACTGGGACGAAATGACTAGTACACATACAGGTAAATTTTGTACACATTGCACCCACAACGTGTTAGATTTTACACATCTTTCTGATGCTGAAATTGTAAAATTAGTAACCCAAGCTAAGGGTAAATTGTGCGGACGGTTTACATACGACCAGCTTAACCGTAGCCTGAGCGTTCCTGCCGAAAAATCTGTTTTTTACAAATTATATTCTATGGTAGCTAGTTTGTTATTGTTTACAACCATTGATACCGCTACGGCACAAAACCAAACACCACAAGCCAATACAACTATAGCACCAACCAATACGGGAGATACACCAATAGTAAAAGACACTAATGTGGTACAAAAAGATACAAATAAATATTTACGAGGTGTAGTGTTAGACAACAACAATGAGCCTGTTCCTTTTGCTACCGTTACTATTAAAAACACTGTTATTCATAGCCAAACAGATATTGATGGCAATTTTAAAATTACAGTTGCAACTCTGCGTGATAGTGTAAACTTAGTAGTGAGTTGTATTGGGTATAAACCAAATGAGTTTTCAATATTCTCAGAAGAAAATGTCATATTAAATTTAGAGAGGTCGTCTTTTTTAACAGGAGATATAGTAATAATAAAAGGTTACGTGAATCCAACTCAAGTATCTACCCCACAACCTAAACGCAAAAAACTATTTTCTCGAAAAAATAAAGAGTAAACAAGTGTAATT
>JBEBIC010000338.1:0-2586 GCA_040080595.1 Bacteroidia bacterium
AATTTAATTCGTAAAATTTATTTGTATTTTTGTACCACATTAAAACCATTACTACCATGAAAAAAACAGTTGTATCTTTACTTGTATTCAGTACTTTATTAGTAACAAGTGTTACCTCTTTTGCACAATGCGCAATGTGTAAAGCTGCAGTGGAAAGTAACGCCAGTTCATCGTCGCAGGCAGTAGGGCGTGGACTTAACAATGGTATATTGTACTTAATGGCAGTACCTTATATTTTGTTGGCATTATTATTATGGTATTTTTTTGGCGGAAAAATAAAAGCCTTTTTAACTCAATTTAAAAACATATATCCCAATGTTAGCTAAACTATTTGTAACCCTATTACTTGTATTTAATTTTATAATTGCATTTGCACAAAATGCAACCTTAACTACTTTAACCATAAAAGATTTTGAAAAAGGAATAAAAACACCTAATGCACAAGTGCTTGATGTACGTACCAAACAAGAGTTTGAGGGCGGACACTTAAACAATGCGCTAAATGCAAATTTTAACAACATAAAAGAATTTAACGAGCGTACCGATTATTTGGATAAAGAAAAACCATTGTATGTATATTGCCTAAGTGGTGGACGTAGCGAGGGCGCATGCGAATTATTGATGCAAAAAGGATTTACTAAAGTGTATAATATGCAAGGTGGTATAAGCGCATGGAAAGCTGAGCAAAAGCCTGTAATGGGCGCATCGCCTACCAAAAGCGGAATACAAGAAACCGAATTTAATTTTTTAACCAACAAAAATCAAAATACATTGGTGGTTATAAGTACAAAATGGTGCCCGCCATGCCGTAAACTTAAAATAGAAGTAGATTCGTTAAAACAAGAAATAAAAAATGTAAAGTTTGTAGAGCTTGATGCTGACGAAAACAAAACAATATGCACTAAACTAAACGTAAAAAAATATCCGCTTGTAATACACTACAAGCTAGGTAAACAAGTGTGGCGCAACGAAGGTTTTGTTACCAAAAAAGAAATGAAAGCACAATTGCTTAAAAAATAAGTAATGAAATTATTGTATTGTATAGTACTTGTTTTTATTACTGTATGTAGCTGTAAACACAAAGGCAAAAATAATCCTAATGCGTGTAATGGCGATACTCGCCGAGAAGTAAAATTACTAACCGATAGCAAAGCTGCATTGGTTGCGCCTGTTACTATTTATACCACTATTGATAGCCTTGGAGCAATAGCTGTACCCGAAGTAAAATCAAGCACTAGCAGACTAACCTTGGAATATCAAACCTATACCGTAACTGCAAAAGTTGATAAGGTTAAAAAAGAATTGGACGGCGATTATCATATACGTTTGATAAACTCTGCCAACAATTATTTAATATGCGAAGTACCCAATGCCAATTGCGAATATGCTACAAAATGTAATTATTTAAAAGAATACACCAACGTACGCAATTTTGTAGAGGGAAATAATTTAGAAGGTAAAATAGTAACTATTACAGGTGTTGCGTTTGTAGATATTGACCATCATTATGCTCGCAAACAAGCCAAAAATAACATAGAGCTACACCCTATACTCCACATTAAATTTTAACTAACTACCCATGATAACACGCCTTGTAAAACTTACTTTTGCTCCGCAATACTGCGATGCGTTTATAACCATATTTAACGAGTCGCAAGCTAAAATTAATGCGCGTGAAGGGTGCAATGGCGTAAAACTATTAAGAGATACTTTGCAGCCCAATGTATTTTTTACTCAAAGTAGTTGGGTGGATAATGATGCGTTGGAAGCCTACCGAAAATCAGAATTATTTATAACTACTTGGGCACGTACCAAAGTATTATTTAGCGCAAAGCCCGAAGTGTGGAGTACTGTAGAGCATAATGTTTAAAAGAGTAAAGTACATTATTACTTATACAATCCATACTCATATTTTACAATATCTAAGTTTTTGTGCGCAGCGTATTTTGTTATTTCATTTACGATTAATCCTTTTTCGTAAAACAAAAAACGCTCGTGGCTTGGTATGTTGTTTATAAATATAGTTTGTTGTTTTAGTTGGTCTAACTCGTAACTATATACTGTTTTTATATCGTTGTAACCATCGCTATTGCTGGTTTCTACGGTAGCTTCTATTTTATTATCAATACGTTGAATGGTATATTTTTCAAACAATGAAGTTACATTATATTGCTTGGTATAACTTACTGTAGTTGGTAGTGTTTCGGTAGTAAGTGTGTAATAAGGCAAGCGATACGAGTTATAATAGGTAGTACGAATACTGTTTTTAGCCATAATTTCATTTTTTACAAATGAACTATCAGTAGGTTGTTGGCTCATTACTTTTATTGGAAACACATTAGTATCAATAGTTTCGAGCACTGTTATTATTTTTTTATTACTATTACCACTGTTGTACATAGTGTATTGTGTGGTTATGTGGTGGTGGTCAAAGTTGCGTTGCATATACAAGCGTCCCTCTCTATCATAGCCATAGTGGGTAATGCTGGTGTCTTTTATAGTAGTACCTGCAATACTTGTAAACACGGTCTTTCTCACCACTCTCCCCAATGTATCCAACACATAATTATATACTTGATTACGATT
>JBEBIC010000339.1:0-2574 GCA_040080595.1 Bacteroidia bacterium
AGCCTGCAAAAAAACCGAAACCCTACCCGAAGTTATTCCTGTAGTAAACACGCCATTAACCAACGGCGTACCTACTGATAAAAAACAAAATGGGTATTTTTATAGTGCTTTAAGTGCATATTCTTATACAGGAGGAAGCTCGTCAATAAATTATAATGTAACATATAGCGCAGGCTTTAACGACCCTGAGGTAAGTATGCCAAGCAGCTTCAATCATTATAACAACAATCAAATTTTTATTAGTCCAGCTAATGTAGATGTAGGAAATATAAGTATAAACGGAACCAATGTAAACAAAAACATAAGTAATAATAATACTGTTTTTTATTTTGGTAATACTACAACTAATGCCCCTGCAAATTTTAGCGCAACATGGATTACCGCTGGCAATAAAACATTTGTACCATTAAATGTAAC
Organism: Bacteroidia bacterium; assembly: GCA_040080595.1. GTDB lineage: Bacteria > Bacteroidota > Bacteroidia > UBA4408 > UBA4408 > JACMRI01. The sequence goes on from JBEBIC010000339.1 coordinate 418, forward strand.
CTTACCTCGAGGTTATCCAATAATAAATTATAGCGCATTAGGCATACCTGTTAGTATGTATAGAAGCGCGGGTTATACCTTAAATTTTAATAATAATATTGCTAACTACGATTCGTTAATAGTTATACTTGACAATTTTAGCGGAAATAAAATTCGTAAAGTATTAACAACTTCCGAATCAACCGTAACCTTTACTCCTCAGGAGTTAAGTCAATTTCCGTATAATTCACTAAGTATGAACATATATACATTTAATTACACGTACCAAACCGTTAATAATAAAAAAATGGTATTTGAATCCAGTAATCAATATAATGTTCAAAGTATCTATTTATACAATTAACTAGCGTTTAAACGGTGTACTAAAGCGTTTATCAACCAGTATAGACGGGTCGCTTAGGGTTTTTAAAAAGTCCACTAAGTTTTTCTTTTCTACTACTGTTAAGTTTAATTTTTGTGTTGGAAAACTACTCAATTCATCAGTGGTAATATCGCCATCGTGGTTAGTATCTAACACTACTAATTGTTGTTCTTGTTCTGTCTCGGTTAAGTTTTCAAAACTACTTACATCACGCAATTTAGCATCTAAATTAGGATGATTTTTTATGCCGCTATTGTAGTGTTCTACTACTTCTTCTAAGGTTTTAAAACGTCCATCGTGCATATAAGGCGCTGTGTATTCTACGTTAAGTAGCACTGGTATTACAAACTTACCATTGTCGGTACTTGCCTTTGTTATATTACCTACGCCATTATCTGTATAGGCATTATCCAAGCCAATGTTAAACGATACGGTTTCTATAGGACCTTCGGTGTTACCATAGCCATTGTTGCCTGTTGGTGGGCCTCCAGGAAATCCTACAGTATTGGTATTACTTTTTATACGGTGGCAATTGGCACATTTAGCCTTACCAAAAAACAAATCTTTGCCCAAGTTTTCCGATGCGTTTAACACACTAGGGTTGTTTAGCGAAGCGTTAAACTTATTATTAGAAAACGTAAAATTATGTATAAATGAACTTAACGCAATTTGTATTTTAGCACTATCAATAATGGTAGAACCAAACGCATCGTTAAACAATGCAGGATAATAGCTTGTTTTGCTCAATTTAGTAGATAGCTGCTCCATAGTGGCTATGTGCATTTCTACATGGTTTTTTATAGGACGAAGTACCAAGTCGTTAATATCGGTAGCACGTCCGTCCCAAAACATGTGTCCGCCTTTGGCAAATATAGAGGGCGTGTTGCGAGCTGTTTTAGTATCTATAAAACCTGTGCTAAATTGTTTATTGTCGCAAAATGCACGTGCTTGCTGGTGGCAGCTACCACAGGCAACACTATTATTAAGCGATAGTTTATTATCAAAAAACAATACACGCCCAAGGGCTACCGTTTTATCGTTAGTAGTAGCGGAGTAGTGGTAAGGCACATCGGGCAATACGGGCACATCGCTATAGTTGGTATTGGCGTCGGTTAATTTGTCTTTTTTGCACGCTATTATTACACAAGTAATAAGCGCAAGTGCATAGATTAATTTACGTTTCATAATTTTTATTTTTTAAAATGTAAGTACTAAATATACCGTAGTGGGCAATGTTATTTGCATATTATTACCTGCGCTTGTACTTGTTGTTTTGTCGGTAACGCCCGATTCATCTACGTTTAACTCGGCTGTTGTTTTGGTAGTAATGTAGCTTATTGGCACTTCGGCGTATAGGCTTAGGTTTTTTAGTAACTTATATTTTACACCTATGCCTGCTTGTGCGCCTTGCCCTTTGGTAACATCGGTACTAGTTACGGTTAGCGTAGTTTGCGGGTTAGGAAACACTTGCGCTGTGGTTGTGTTGGAGTTTTTTACGTTAGTTTGGTTTACTATAAAATCAAAAAATACATTGGCAGTTAATCTATTTTGTTTTATAAAATTATAGCTTAATCCAGCTCTTAAATCATAACTTTTATTGGTATTTGTTTTTGCATCTACTTGTCCGCTTATTACTGTTTTGGTAGTAGTGTTAGTAGCCCCTGCGCCTAATCTCACACCTACTATGTTTTTATAATAAATGTTGTAAAACAATGAATATGGCAGTTGTGGCAATGTAGCAGTTGGATTATTACTAATAACTTGCTTAATTAAATACACGGTATTAAAACCTATTT
>JBEBIC010000340.1:0-2572 GCA_040080595.1 Bacteroidia bacterium
TGTTTATTAACTAAAGCTATGTTGAAATGTATAGCACAATAAAAACTGGGCTGTTACGTAAGTAACAGCCCAGTTTTTATTACCTTTTATAAGAATAAAGTTATTTATTCTTTTACAATACGTGCTTGTTGTTTGCCATCGTTGGTGCGTAGTATATATACGCCAGTAGGTAGGTTACTTATATCTATGGTGTTGTGTAAGTTATTCATAGCGCCTTGTATAACTGTTTTGCCTAATGTGTTATATACTGTATAAGGCGTGTATTCGCTGCTTGCTAATGTTACCGTAATTTTGTTTTGTGCTGGATTAGGATAAATTTCTAACTGCTTTATAGTGGCATTTTTTTGGTTTACACCTGCTACAATGTTGTAATTATCAGCCACTATAAACTTGTATATTTTTTGAGTACTAAAGGCATTAGCCACTGAGTCCATCTCCCATTGTGCTACTAAGTTTTTGCCTGTGCGTACATAGTAATATACAATACGCTTGCTGTTTATTTTGTTTAAAAACGGATTAGCAGGAGCTATTAATGTATCGGTAATAGTTTGCTCTAATTTAATACGAGATATAGAATCTAACGTAAGCGTATTATTTAATTTTAACGAACCGTAGCCATCATACGTCATAGTAGATTTTATGTAGCGTTTCATAGTATTACTTGGCGGAAAAGCCCACGCATTAGCGGTGTCCATAGATGTAATAGTAGCGTTATACGTCATCGGAAAACTCAATAAATCAATATTGTTGTTGTAAGGTACATACGCTTCATTACCTAGTATTTGAAAATTTTCGGCAGCTATAGAAAATCTAGTAGAAAAATCGTAAAACGAATAGTTGGCATTTACATCTTCGTTTAATGCTACATTAGCACGTCCTGCAACCGTTGTGCTGTTGGTTACTCCAGTAGTATCTTTAGTTATAATATTGTATGTAGTAGGCGCAACTGTTTTTTGCACACACGTATCGTAGCTCCATAGTACACCGTTGCCTCCAGCTAAGTTTTTGGTAATGGTGGTATTTATTTCTATTGCTTTAAAATTAGCTGTAATTATGTTTCCTGCATTGTGGTTATAAATGCTTGTTACATTTACCTGTGCCATTACAGCTGTAGTAGCTAGACTTGTAATTATTAAAAGTGTTTTTTTCATTGCTTGTTTTGTTTTAGTTTATTTAGTTTAAAAGTACTACTATTTATTAATCTACAATCGAGCGTCTTAAAGTCTATCATCTTATTACTTACAACCCCAATAAGCTGCTAGGGCTTAGTTTTTCGTCTATATTTATGGGTATGCGCTTGGTGTATAGTAAGTTGCCCGCTTTTATGTCGCCTTTTACTTTTACATTTAAGTTACCTTGGCTCATCATTCCCAACGTACCTAGTAGCCCACCTCCTAGCATTTGTGCAAGGTCGCTTTGTAGTACAAAAGTGTAGGTTTCTTCGGCGTTACGCTTTATTTTTATTTTATCTTTAAGTGTAATACTTCCCATTTTATTATTGCCAACTAAAAGTTGTAAGTCGCTACTTTTTACTTTAAAACCAAATTTGTTAGGGTTTTTTATGCGAGCTTTTACCTCTACGGTTGCGCCTTTAGTGCTAAAACTTTTTACTTTAAAATCTTCTACACGTACTAATTCTATTTCGTGTACAGTACACGAACTTAGCATTGTTGCTGTAAAAACGAGTGCGGTTAATTGTTTTATATTTTTCATATTAAGTAGTTATTAATTGCTATATTTTAGATAATTAAACGACTGATATTAAACGTAATTCGTAATTTTTAATTCGTAATTATTTGTGTGTTATTTTACTATTTCTATTTTTACTTTGGTAAGTCCTTGTGCTATAAAATCTAGTTCTTTGGCAGCGCGTATGGTTAAATCCACAGTGCGTTTAGATTTTGGCGGAAGCCTATCATTTACTTTTACGGTTACTTTTTTATTGTTGCGTAAATTAGTAAGTACTAATACTGTACCAAAGGGAAGTGTTTTGTGTGCGCAGGTAAGTTTTTGGTGGTTAAATGTTTCGCCACTACTTGTTCGTCGCCCATCAAAACGTTTGGCATAATAGCTTGCAATACCAGTAGTGGTGCTTGTTACCGTCCAAGAGGTGTCTGTATTACTTAGCGATAGCGTATCGTGCGTAATACGTAACGTGTCAGTGTTGGTTTGTTGTGCTTTTACGGTACTTGTGTATATGCACAAACCAATTATTAGTAAGGTTAATTTTTGTATCATAGTATAAATTTTACATAAATTTAGTTAAAATTTATTACAAACGACGTTCCTTGTGGTTGTCCATCTTTTATATCAATAGTTGCATTGTGCAATAGCACCAAATGTTTTACAATAAACAAGCCCAGTCCCGAGCCTTTTGTTTGGCGTGTAGCCTCGTTACCTATTCTGTAAAATTTATCAAACACCAGTAGTTTATTTGCATCGCTTATGCCTATACCATTGTCGGTTATTGCTAATTGTATGTGTTCGTCTTGCGTACTTAGTGCTATGTGTACATGCGGTTGCACTACCTCCACCGAAAATTTTATTGCATTGTCTATCAAGTTAGTTACAA
>JBEBIC010000341.1:0-2569 GCA_040080595.1 Bacteroidia bacterium
CATAGCCCGAGACGAAGACGATATGGCAAACTTATTGGGTGTGTATTATATACAATGGCAAAATAATAAGTTGCATTTTGAATTTGACACCGTGTTAAAACAACACTTTTCTATTGCAAATTTTGAGCAACAAATAAATGCTGTATATAGCACGTTGTAACTATAAATACGTTAATAAACTTTGTACTGAATTAAGGCTATTGAAACGTTTTTTAGGCAAGTTTAATTCATCAATAAATACTTGATTTCCTGCTAATAATAGTTGTACGTTTTTATTAGCGTGTAATAAATTTGTTAAATTGCTATGTGCATTTACTTGCGAATTATTAAGCACATAAAAACTAAGTACGTAATCTGTTTTTAATAATGGGAGTAATTTTTCAACACTTTCGTAAGGTACGTTTTGCCCTAAATACACGGTTTTGTGTCCGTGCGAACGTATAATGTAATTGGCAAATAACAAGCCTATTTCGTGCCACTCATCAGGCGGTAAGTAGAGTAAAAACTGTTTGTTTTTTTCTTTTTTTGGTTTAAGTGCATCTGTAGCTACCATTAATTTTTTGCGTACAATAGCTGTAGCAAAATGCTCTTGAAACGAGGTGCTTTTATCCACTGTCCACATATATCCAACCTTAGTTAAAAACGGATATATTACGTTTAGCATAGCTTCGTATATACCAAACTGAGTACTTACTAATTGAAACGTTTTTTCAAAATTAGTTTCGTTTAGGGCAAGTGTAGCGCTTATTAAATCGTTAATGTAAGGTATATAATTGTGTGTAGTGGTTGTGCTAGCTACAAAATGTTGTTCCAATTGCTCATTAAACTCTTTGGGAGATAATGCGGCCACTTTAGATATTTTAATACCCTTAGCAATTAAGGTAGAAATGTTGAGTATTTTTTTTGCTTGCGCATCGTCGTAGTACCTAATATTGGTAGCAGTACGGTGCGGTACTATAAGTCCATAGCGTTTTTCCCATATACGAATGGTGTGTGCTTTTATACCTGTAAGACGCTCTAAATCGAGTATTTGATAATATTCCAATGTGTTTAGGTTTTATTTTTCAAACTTAAACAAAATAACTAATTACGTGATTAATTATTTTGTGATTTTAGTCGTGGTTTTGCGTGCAGAATGTAGTTGTGGATTTTGAAGTATTTAGAGGTTTTATAGGTTATTCCAGTTTTTTAGTTTGCTTTAAGCATTGCTATAGCTTGCTCAACTATTTCGGCGCTATCCCAATTGGTAGCAATGTTGGGTTGTTGCAAAATAGTATCCATTATGCGTTGTTGATTTTGCCCTCGCTGCAACGCCTCACTGTAGCGCACTTGCGGACTAAACGTAACCAATGAGTATGCAGGTATCCATACTTCGGGATATTTGGCATTGATGTTGGCTTCTATCTTTTTTTGTAGCTGAAACATAGGGTCGGCAGATAGTTCGCTCATTTCTCTAAAATTATTTAATGCCATATCGGCAATAGCGTCAGCATCGGGCTTACGTAAGGTTTGATATTCTTTTAACACCTCCGTAAAGTTTTCGTTGTGCTTGTCTATTAATTCATCAAACACACGCACGTCTTCAAAACCACAGTTCATGCCTTGTCCAAAAAACGGAACTAACGCATGTGCAGCATCGCCCATTAATGCAAACTTATTGTGCATAGTCCATGGCGAACATTTTACAGTAACCAATGGTGAGTTGTGGTTGCGCATATATTCATCAACTAATTCGGGCATTATAGCCACTGCATCAGCAAATTGTTCGTTAAAAAATTGCGTTACTTGCTCGCGTGTTTGTAAACTATTAAATGATGGAGCGCCTTCAAACGGAAAAAATAATGTGCAAGTAAAACTACCATCTAAGTTGGGCAAAGCTATCATCATATACTTGCCACGAGGCCATATATGTAAGGCTTCTTTTTGCACCAAATACGCACCATTAGCGCCTGCTGGTATGGTAAGTTCTTTGTAACCACAATCTATATAAAACTGATTATAGTTAAACTGTTCCATACCCAATTGCATACCCATACGTCCTGTGCTATACGCACCATCGGTACACAATAATAAATCGGCATGAGTAAGTGTATCGTTGCCCTCGTGCTCTACAAGTGCTGTACCTGCTGCTAAATCTACACTTGTAGCTTTGTGTTCAAAATGTAGTGTTACGTTATCAAAGGCATCAGCCAAATCTAACAAGCGCATATTAAGCGTACCACGACTTACGGAGTATATGGCCTGATCATTTTTGCCATAGGCATAAAATGCTTGCGAACTATCGGCATAGTGTAGTTGGCGTCCGTACATGGGTATGGCTATTTGCTTAATATCGGCCGATATGCCTGTTTTTTCTAATGCTAACCAACCTCTATCGCTCAATGCTAAATTAATGCTACGCCCTGCGTATATGTTGGTTTTACGAGCATCTTGTCGGCGTTCATATACATTAACTATATATCCTCGTTTGGCTAAATATATGGCTGACAAACTACCTACAAGCCCTGCTCCTATTATGGTTATTTTTTTTTGCATTGTGTGTTGTATTTTTAAAAAATGAATAGGTAAA
>JBEBIC010000342.1:0-2566 GCA_040080595.1 Bacteroidia bacterium
TTGGTCGGTAAAGTTTTTTTCAAACTTTAATTTACCATTTTTAAAATACCATTTACACTTGCCCACATATTTGTTTTGAGCTTCGTCAGTACTACTTGCTTGGGTTATTTGCCCTTCAAAATAAATGGTTTCGCCATTTATGTAAGTAGATTTGTAGGTAGTACCACTTACGTTTGTACGCACATAATAGCCCTCTGCTTGGTTGCTAGCCTTGCCTTTTTTGTCAAAATAAACTCCGCTTTGTGCATAAACAGTGTTTGTAATAAGTAATAATAAAAATAGTAAACGATTCATTTTTGTATAGTTTTAGCGATTATTTTGCAATGATAGTCTAATTATAGTTAATCAAATATTGAAACTTTCTTTTTATATCCTTTTATTTTGTTATGTAGCCTCTAGTGCGTTATATGCCCAGAGCGCTGATAGTACTATTACTACCCAATTGTTGAGCAATACGTTTAACGAATTTACGCCTGCGCCTACCTATAAGCGTCCGTTTATGCAACCGCAAACAAGCATGCTTAAAAAACTAAATCCCTTAATTTATATATCAGGTGGTTTGTTGTTTTTGTATCAGAATATAGCTTCCGAACAAATACAAGCCACGTGCACGTATCACATAAGTTGCTCCGAAAACATGAAACTACAAATAAAGCGTAAAGGGCTATTGGCAGGCATGTTAAGCGGATTAAACCAACTTAATAATTGTGCACCAAGTGTTTTAAAAGATTATCCTGCATATAAAATAACGCCCAATTACACTATTAATAATACTGAGGAGGAGTAAATGAAAAACAAGTTACTTTCCTTATTGTTACTTACGCTCGTAAGCTATAGTTGTAGTGCGCAAATAAATTACCAATTTGTAAAACATTTATACACTAATAATTTAGTTGCCGAACACACCTATTACTTGCATAGCCTGCAAAGCAGCGTCGTGGTTAATACCGATTCGCTACACTATATGTACGCCAAATTATATTTGCAACAACAAAATGACTCGTTGTTTTTTGCACATTATACCCAATGTACCGCCTTGTTTAATGCTGATAGCAACGCATTGCGCTATTCGCATTATTATTTTTTGAAGCATAAAAAAACAAAAGTGCAACAACGTTGGTTTACACAAAACTTTCCTGCCAGTAACGATACGTTAAGCTCCCAAGTAGTTAGTTTTTACAGTAGTTTAGTAGCTAACGAACCCACCCTTGTAAGTGCTGACAATCCCTTATTTACCGATATAAAAAAGTACAATAAGCTAAAGCGTAAAAGTCCAGCAGTGGCGGCTTGTCTATCGGCAGTGGTACCAGGCTTAGGCAAGTGGTATGGGCAACGTCCTAACTCGGCTATTATTACTTTTTTTTCGCAAGGTGTGTATGCCTATCAAACCATTGAAAGTGTAAAAAAACTAGGGCTAAAAAACGGCTTTTCTATATTTTCACTTTCGTTTTTTAGTTTCTTTTATTTAAGTAATATTTATGGTAGCTACCACGATTTAAAAGACCTAAAGCAACAGCGTAAAAAACAATTATTATTAGATGAAGAAAAATATTATCAGCTTAATTATCCTGCTACTTTGTACTAATACCTTGCGTGCGCAAGCACCTAATGATTCGTTATTACTAAGTATAGAAAAAAAGCTATACACACAACCCAACGATACGCTAAAGGCGGAGTTAATACTACAAAAAGCAAATGTGTATTTTAACAATGGTGTAGTAAACGATGCACTAATGCAGGAGTTACAACGCTTAGATTGGTGGTTAATAAAAGACAGTACTACCCTTAGCACTTATTTTTGGAATGGTGCATTAGCCAATGCCTTGCACAAAAACTATGTGTATGCTGATAATTTTTTGAATAAATACAAAGCATACAACCCCAAAGATACTGCGCTAAATGTACTGCTGCTAAGCGCTCTTATTAATATAAATTTAGATAATGATAAACTCCTTAACGATATAAAAAACAATCCGAAGTACGACACCCTACTCTCTGTTTTTTTGTGTTACCAATCTACCTTACAATATACAAAAAAACACAAGCAAGCCTACCTAGTAGCATCGGGCATAGTGCCAGGCGCAGGCATGGTGGCGTTGCGTAAGCCAGTTAAAGGTTTTAACTCGTTGGTACTAAATACAGCGTCGGCATTTGCGGTGTATTCGTTATTGCAAAGCAATTTGTATTTTAATGCAGCCGCCTTAGGTATTACGCTTATACAAAAATTTTATTTGGGAGGCTTGCGTTTAACCGAACGCACATTTAACGAACGAGAAACTGCTGCTCGCTACGTAATAGCTAGCCAATGCCAAATAAACATTAAACAATTGTTGGTTAAGTATCCTATTAATTTTAAAAAAGATACAATGCATTAAGGGGGCTTGGTACGTGGTTAAATAACTAATATTAAATCTAATTATAATTTAGTCCAAATACATTTCCTTAAATATATTCACGCCTCGATTGCTGAGCGAAGCCGAAGTACAGCCACTGAGGCGTGAATAAAAAATGGTAAAACAAGTATGTAATAATTGGACTGTTTTATATTTGTAGTGTGATATTATAT
>JBEBIC010000078.1:0-11274 GCA_040080595.1 Bacteroidia bacterium
GTTTAAACCGTGGGCTATGAATAAGTAAACAGTAATAACAACCGTTTCAACGGTTTTATTGAAAATTAAAATACACAACAAAAATTAAAAAACGACAAGTTTAAAAAATATCATTTCACAAATGAATAACCAACTCAAATTAACACTCTTATTATTTATATGCGCCACAGCAAGCGCACTAGCACAAAGCGTAACCTTACGTACATCTGCACAGCGTGTACCTGTAGGCGAACCGTTTGAGGTGCAATTTTCTATTGAAGGTAATGCTAGTAAATACACCGCACCTACTTTTACTGATTTTGTAATATTAGGAGGCCCTAATCAATCGCAAAATATGAGTTTTGTAAACGGTGTAGTAAGTCGCAGTATAACATTATCGTATTATTTAACTCCCAAAAAAGAAGGTACATTAACCATAGCACCCATGACTATTTTTGTGGGTGATAAAACATTTACCTCTGCACCACTCAAAATAGAAGCGCTAAAGCCTGATCCTGCAGCAGCCAAAAAACGCCAAGAACAAGAGCGTGCACAGCAAGAACGCGCACAACGCATGATGCAAGATCCATTTGCAGCATTGTTTGAAGACGACCCATTTTTTAATCCTCAAGCACGCCAACGCCAGCAGCAACAACAGCAAAAAGCGCAACCACAAGGTGATGTAAAAGATAATGTAATGGTAAAATTACATCTCAACAAAACCAAAGTATATGTGGGAGAGCCTGTAATAGCTACATTTAAAATATATACTCGTGTAAATGTAGCTAACCTACAAGCTACCGATTTACCTAAGATGAACGGCTTTTGGCAAGAAGAAATTAGTCCTAAAACACCCAAGCAATACAACGAAACCGTAAACGGAATTGAATATACGGTGTACGAAATAAAACAGGCTATTTTATATCCGCAACGTGCAGGTACATTAACCGTAGAACCAATAAAATTGCAGGCTGTAGCCCAACAACGTGTACGCTCTGGCAACTCCGTATTTGACCAAATAATGGGCGGAAACGTACAAAACGTACCGCTTAATTTGGAATCGGGTACGGGTAAAATACAAGCCATAGCATTACCCGAACCCAAACCAGTCGATTTTACAGGGCTTACAGGCAATTTAAAATTAACATCAACTATTGATAAACAAAAAATAAAAACCAACGAAGCTGTTACACTAAAAATAACCGTAAGTGGTACAGGTAACTTAACCCTGCTAGACCCGCCAACACTGGATATACCAACGGATATAGAAACCTACGATGCTAAAATAAATGATGCAATAGTGAAAAATACAACTGGCGTAAGCGGTTCTCGCACGTTCGAATACTTAATGATACCACGCATTGCAGGCAGTTTTACTATTAATAGTACCACACTAAGTTACTTTGATGCAGCTTCAAAATCATACAAAACGCTTACTATACCAGCCTATACATTGGAGGTGGAAAAAGGTGCTAACGATGCCGCAGCACCTGTTATTGTTAATGGTCAGCAAAGTGTAAAAGCTATGGCTAACGATATTTTATTTGTAAAAAAAGACATTGGCACACTACATAGCACCAATTTATTTTACCGTAGCAATTTGTTTTATGCACTTGTAGCACTATTATTAACAGGGCTTGCAGGAGCATTGGGCTATCAAAAATATAGGAATAATATGGCGAGTGATGTGGTAGGAACTAAACGCAAAAAAGCAAATAAATTGGCCACACAAAAACTAATGAACGCCAATAAATTGATGAAAGAAAACAAACCTACTGCGTTTTACGAAGAGGTACATAAGGCGTTAATGAACTATCTCAACAACAAATACAACATTGCCTTTGCCGAAATGAGTAAGGAAAATATACACCTTGAACTTACTAGCAAAAACGTAGCACAAGCCACCGCCACACAATTGGTAAACGTAATAAACGACTGTGAACTAGCACGCTATGCACCATCATCGGCAATGCCTATGCCCCAATTGTACGATAGTGCAGTACAAATAATAAATGAAATAGAGGGGTAACGGGTACAGTAGTTTTTATGTACATTTACACACAAAGTAAAACCAAAAAGTAATAGTGAAAAAAATAATATTCTCCTTTTTATTTGTAGTACTTAGCTATGGTGCGCAAGCCCAGCAACTATCGCAGTACAGTATGTATATGTTTAACAATGTGTTGCATAATCCTGCATTTTTGGGTACTAAAAAATGTGCCGAACTACGTGTAGGCTACCGCACACAATGGGTGGGCTATGATGGTAATCCTAAGGATATGTACGCAAGTTTTAATTATCAAATAAAGCAACGCCGTAAGCCATACATAAAAGCACGCCATGGCATAGGAGCGTATATAGAAAGCGATAAAGTGGGGCTAACTATGAGCAATCAATTAATGTTGGGTTATGCGTACCACATGCCTATTACACGTAATTTATATTTGGGAGGAGGAATAAATGTAGGGTTAAAACAATTTTCAGTAGCATCAGCAGATAACTTAGTACCCGATGTTTCCGACCCAGCAATAGCAACAGGTAGCCGATTTATATACCCCGATATTACCGCAGGATTATTAGTATATAACAGTAAGTTTTATGCAGGTGCAGCACTCAAAAACACAGTAGGCAACAAACTTAAAGTATATGGCGTAGATGCCCGTTTAACACGCCAACTCAACGTTATGGCGGGTACTTCGTTTAACTTAGGTCGCTTAACTGTATATCCATCGGCATTGTTAAAATATGCGTTTGGTTCACCTTTTGCCTTAGATGCTACTTTGTTATTTGAACCCAACTCTCGCTTGCAATTAGGGCTTGCTTACCGTGGTATTAAAGGTGGAGATGCAGTTACAGGCATTGTTAATTTTTACATAAAACCACGTTGGAGCGTAGGTTATGCCTATGATTTCCCTATATCTAAGTTAAATAAGTTTACGTTTCAAACACACGAACTTACCATGGCATTTAAAATTTGTCCATTCCGTGATGCTGATGAACTCATAGATACACGCTGCCCTGCGTTTACTAATTAATAGTTTATTGTAACCAATGCCTTCTTCTACATCGCCTCGTAACGTTGCACTAATTATCGCAATAAGTGTAGGTATAGTGGTAGGAGTAGGGCAATTTATTTTAACACACCTTCATTTTAATAATAGTATTGGTGCGCTACTTAGCATAGTACTTACAAGCGTTATTACTTTTGCAATAGCAAACGTTAGTATCAACTATTTTTTAAATGAAAAACTACATCTTATTTTTAAATCAATAAGTACGCATCGCAATTCGGCACAACATTTAAAAACGCTAGATTACAGCAAAGACGTGCTTTCCAACGTGAGTATGCAAGTTGAAAATTATCAACAACGCATCAATACCGAAATAGCTACACTACAAACCAATGCCAGTTATAGGCAAGAGTTTTTAGGTAATGTATCGCACGAATTGCGTACGCCGTTGTTTGTATTGCAAGGCTATTTACTCACTTTAATTGATGGGGGAATTGATGATAAAGAGATACATCTCAACTATTTAAAACGTGCACAACGTAACGTAGAACGCTTAATAAACCTAGTGGACGACCTACAAGTAATTACACAACTGGAACACGAAACAGCTGAGTTAGTAACCCAAAAAGAAAACCTAACAGCACTTGTAACCGATGTAATACATGGCTTAGAATTAGAATCCCAACAACTAAACGTAACGCTTACCTGTACCGAAAAAAAAGCCGTTTATGTGCTGTGTAATAAGCAAAAAATAGAGCAAGTGCTGGTTAATTTAATAATGAATGCCATTAAATACAGCAAAGCCGAAGGCGGTACTATTGCTATAAAAATGTATGATATAGACACCAAAATAATAATAGAAGTAGCCGACAATGGTATAGGCATTGCTGAAAACCATTTGCGTCGTGTGTTTGAACGCTTTTATAGAGTAGATACCCACCGAGCACGTGCGCAAGGCGGCTCAGGCTTGGGCTTGGCTATTGTAAAACATAGCATAGAAGCACATCATCAAAACATAAGCGTACGTAGCACAGTAGGGCAAGGTACTACATTTTCGTTTACACTTAACAAAGCCTAATTTACCATTATATTACACTATGGAAACCAAATATAAAAAAATAGCATTAATTGTAGCAGGAGGTGCTGGTACACGTATGGAGTCAGCTATCCCTAAACAATTTATACTATTAAAAAATAAACCCATACTACAACACACAATAGAAAAACTAAATGCCTATGATGCCTCTATGCGCTTAATAGTGGTGTTGCCCGCATCGCAATTAGACTATTGGAAAACACTATGCAGGCATACTAATTTTTGGCTAAAGCACGAATTAGTGGCAGGTGGAAGCACTCGTTTTGAATCGGTAAGCAATGGCTTAGCTACTATTAAAAACGAAACCAATGCCATAGTATTTGTACACGATGGTGTGCGTCCGTTTGTAAGTAACGAAGTACTAAACAATTGTTATCAAACCACTGTAAAAAAAGGCAATGCAATACCTGCAATATCTTGCGTAGAAAGTATGCGTACAGTAGGAGAGGAGGGAACTAACAAACACGTAAATAGAGCCGATTACCGAGTAATACAAACACCACAAACATTTAAAATAGAACAATTAATAAAAGCCTACAAAGTTGCCGAAAACCCAATATTTACCGATGATGCCAGCGTAGTAGAACACAGCGGTATAACCATAAATTTAGTACCAGGCAATGTAGAAAACATAAAAATTACCACTCCTTTTGATTTGATAGTAGGAGAGGGTGTTTTGGGGAGATAGTTATATAATTAAACGAAAAAATCCCCACAATACTGTGTTTGTATTGTGGGGATTTTTCTTAAAGTTACTTTAATTGTAAACGTTCTCTATTTTAACTTACTTACTATTTCTTTAGCTTGTTTGTTATCAGGGTCTATGCTTAATACTTTGGTATAAAACTCTTTGGCTTTAGCATTATCATTTTTTTGAATGTTATAATATCCTAAGAATGAATATGCTTCGCTAAGGTCTCGTTTGCTAGCTTTAGGGTCTGCTGCGGCAAGTTCCAAATATTTATCGTAGTGTGGTTTTGCTATATCTGGATTTTTTTCATTCATCAAACTATTGCATTTACCACGGTACAAGTGTCCTAAGGCATACTCTGGTTTCATTTCCAACACTTTGGCAAAAGCACTATCGGCATTACTGTATTTTTTACCAAAATAATACGAACGTCCTAATCCAAAATAATCGGCAGCACTTACATTTTTGCTTTTTGAAATTTTGGTTTGATACGCATCAGCCGCAGGCAACCATTTTTTCCAGTGGTAGTAGGTATCTCCAAGGTCGTAGTACAGGTTAGTTTTTGTAGTATCCATGGCTATTGCTTTCTTAAAATTATCAACCGCTAATGAATCTTTGTTGTTTTTAAAATTCAATTTTGCCATATACTCATAATCCTCTGCTATTATACGGCTTGGTTCTATTTTAGCAAAAAACGCTTGCATACTTGCCAAACCTTCTTTAGGCTTGTTTTGTTCGCAGTACGAGTACCCTAACAAACGCTTTAAAATAATGTTGCTAGAGTCTATTTGTTGTACTTGGTTTACTACTTCGGTAGCTTCGGTATAATCTTTTTTCAAAAATAAAATATAGGCATAACGTGTAAGGGTAACACTGTTAGGCTCGCTTAACTCTAAGTATTTTTTAAATGTTTCTTTGGCTTTTTCGTATTTCTTTCCTTTGTAATATAAGTCGCTCAAATCGCGGTAAGCAGGCGCAAAATTAGCATCTTTGCTTAATGCAGTATTAAAGTTTTCTTGCGATACGCTAAAGTTACGAGCCTGTGTAAACAATACTCCCATACGTTGGTAAGGGCGCGGGTTTGCAGGGCTAAAACTTGATGCGTAATCATAATTTTTAGCGGCTAATCCACCATCATTTATTACAGTATAAATATCTCCCAATAGTAAATAACTATCTGCATTTTTTTTGTCTAACAACAATGCTTTGTTGGCTATTTCTAATGCAGCAGTAGTGCTTTTTACTTCACCTTTTATATACACATAGGCAGCTTCTTGCATTATTTTTACGTCTTTTTCCTTGCCTAATGCTGTTGCTTTATCTATAAATATTTTGGCATTGGCTATTAGTGCAGGTTTTCCAGCATCGGCTACGTTAGCGTTAAGCACATTGCGTGCTGCGGCTAAGTATCCGTAAGCACTTGCAGGAGCTACTTCTAAGGCTTTTTTGTAAGTTATGGTAGCCGAGTCGTTTTTTTCGCGTGTAGCATATACGTTACCTAAGTTGTAGTATAGTTCGGCATTTTTGGGTTGTGCTTGTATAAGTTGCGTAAAAATAGCTGTGGCACGTACCAATTTGTCGTTTTCGTAAGAGGTTAATCCGTCTTGTTGTGTTTGCGCTTGTACGGCTGTGGTAGCAAGTAATGTAGCAATTGCGATTGTGTTTTTCATAGTTTTATTTGTTGTATTATGTATGTTGTAAGGCTTGATTGGGTGGTTACTTTGTAGTGAGTATATGATGTATAATGTATTTTGTAAGGCTTGATTGGGTGGTTACTTTGTGGTGATTGATTGTGTATTATGTAATTTTTAAATTTAACTCATCATCAAATTTTCAAATTACACTAATAATTATTGTGCCAAAGTTAATTATTCAGTTGAAAAACCAACTATTCGCTCAGGAACTTTGGTGGGCAACAAGCCCGATTTTAATATAATGCGTTGTCCTTTTTCGCCTACTACAAACGTTACAAAGCCTGTACCTAAGCCGTGGCGCGACTCTCGGCTTATTATATACAGTGGGCGAGTAAGTAAGTATTTGTCCATACTTAAATACGCTTGGTAAGGTTGATAGTATGCCTTAGGTTCTTTTACATCTTTGCTTTGCAATGCCATTACGGTTATACTTTTGCGTAGGCTGTCGGCAGTTGGGTCGTCGCCGTCGCTTATCCAACTGGTACTTATAACGCCTATACTATTGGGGTGCTCACGTACGTATGCTATTACTTCCAAGTTATTTTTAAGCGCATAACTATTTTTCGGAAAAGTAGCATTGGGCAAAAATCGTTTTTTTAAATAACTTGCCGTGCTCGATTGGGCATTGTCAAACACCACCACTACATCGTTAGTATTTGTAGTACTGTTAAGGTTGTTCCATTTGGTGGCTTTACCCGTTATTAATTGTTCCAACTGCTTGGTGCTTAACGTAGTGTCTTTGTTGTTTTTATTACAAATAAATGCAATAGCATCGCTGGCAATTTTTATTTTGTTAGCTGTTATGTTACGTTTTGCTAATGGTGCTAATTCGGCAGGCGTTAGTTCTCTTGTACCTATTGCCAACCTTACACTATCAAGGCTTAGGAGTTTGTATGCTTCGTTTTCGTTTACATATTTTACATTAATGTGTGCATTGGGGTATAACATAGCAAATGTTTCAAACTCTGCGTCCAGCAAGGGTTTAAATGATTCGTCCACCGCCACATTTATAGTACCTTCGCTTTCAGTGTCTAATGGCGGTTGCACGGTTGCATTGCCGCAACCTACCATTACCAACACTACTAAGGCTATGCTTAACTTATTACGCATTGTTTTGGTCGTTTTGTGTGTTTATAGCTTTTATGCCCATAAATGCTCTGTAGCCTCTAAAACCGCCATATACAGCTAATAATATACCTGCTATTATGTTTAGTTTGTCGTCGGTAAGGCTTATCATTTTGTATTTATATACCCACATACCCAGTATTATATAGGTAAACGACATAAATAACGATAGATAGTGAAACATTTTTTGATTAAAAAACTTGTTCATTTTAGTGGATTTAAAGTGGATTAAAAATATTGTTGATTTTTATTTTTTGTTTCCGCAAATCTAATATAATCTATGTGTTATTATTGCAGTCTAATTTATATTTGTATGAACTTACTTTACATAAAGGCGTTACACATTGTGTTTGTGGTTACTTGGTTTGCTGGTTTATTTTATATCTGGCGTTTATTTGTTAATTATGTGGAGGCTGGCGAGCGCACCGAACCTGCCAAAACCATATTGCAAGACCAATTTCTCATAATGATGAAACGCCTGTATTACGGCATTACGTGGCCATCGGCTATACTGGCTTCGTTTTTTGGTTTTTATATGATGTTTGGTATGTATGGCTGGCTGTGGGTAAAACAACCTTGGCTACACATTAAGCTGTCGTTTGTACTGCTACTATGGATTTACCATGTATATGGGCAACGTATTTTAACACAAATAACGGAGGGTACGTGTACTAAATCCAGTACATTTTTTAGATTAATGAATGAACTTGCAAGTGTGTTTTTAATAGCAATAATATTTGTAGTGGTACTAAAAGATACACTTAGTTGGATATGGGGTTTAGTAGGTTTAGCAATAGTTATAGCGGTATTGTTAGTAGCTATAAAAGCATATAAAAAAATGCGAGAAAAGGGTAGGGGAGTTAATGGATAATTGGGCAACTCATACAAACAGAATTTTAGTTATTTAAAATAAACGTTTACAAAAATGTAAACTAAGCAACTGTTTTTAAAGCCAAAACCAGCATTCGGTACTAAATTCTTTACTAACTTTACATTAAATAATTTACAAAAAACAAAAAAAAGATTAATAATAAATGTCAGTTCACAAAGAAATAAAAAAAGTAACCACCAACGTTGTAATAGATATGAAACAACGTGGCGAAAAAATAAGTATGCTTACCGCCTACGATTTTTCGTTAGCCAAAATAGTAGATGCAGCAGGCATAGATATTATACTCGTGGGCGATTCCGCATCTAACGTAATGGCAGGGCACGAAACCACATTGCCTATTACATTAGACCAAATGATATATCACGCACAATCCGTTATACGTGCGGTAAGCAGAGCATTGGTAGTAGTAGATTTACCCTTCGGTACATATCAAGGCAATAGCAAAGAAGCCCTAAATAGCGCTATACGCATAATGAAAGAAAGTGGTGCACACGCCGTAAAATTGGAAGGTGGCGAAGAGGTAAAAGAATCTATACAACGCATACTTACTGCGGGCATACCTGTAATGGGACATTTAGGACTTACGCCACAAAGCATATACAAATTTGGCACCTATAACGTACGAGCCAAAGAAGAAGCCGAAGCACAAAAACTAATACAAGATGCTAAACTATTGCAAGACATAGGTTGCTTTAGTATAGTAATAGAAAAAGTGCCTGCTGCTTTAGCAACACTTGCCGCACAAAGCGTACACATACCTATTATAGGTATTGGTGCTGGTGGTGGAGTAGATGGGCAAGTGCTTGTTTTACACGATTTGTTGGGTATTAACAAAGATTTTAGCCCACGTTTTTTGCGCAGATATTTAAACCTATACGACCAAATACAAGGCGCAATAGAGCATTATATTGTTGATGTAAAATCAAAAGATTTCCCTAACGCAAGCGAGCAATATTAATATTAGAAACCAATAGTATATATCGTTTTTTTTGTTGAAAACTTTTTAATACTTTCGCCGTTAATAATTAACCATTAAACTAATTAAAATAAAACAATAATGAACACCACAAAAAAAAGTATATTGCTTGTATCTACTGCTATCATTGCAGTTTCGAGCTGTAAAAATTTAAAGTTAGACAAAAACACTTACACAGTAACACCTTCGCCACTTGAATTAGTAGGAGATAGTGTACGTGTAAAAATTGAAGGAATGGTACCTGCTAAAACTTTTCACCCAAAAGCAACAGCAGTATTTACGCCTACTATTAAAACAGCTAACGGCGACAAAGCTCTTAAACCAATGAACCTATACGGATCTAAAGTTAAAGGTGCGCAAGGTACTATGATAGACTGGAAAACTGGTGGTAAAATAGTATATAGCGATGTAATAGCTTACACACCCGAAATGCGTGATGCTAAATTTGTTGGCAACTTAGAAGGCAAATTAAAAAGCAAAACAAAAACATACAATGCTGAATTAGCAGAGGCTACCATTACTACACAACTATTAGTAATGAACGACCAAAAAGCAATAATGGCTAAAGATGCAATGCCTAAAATGACTGCATTTACAAGCAACGCAGATATATTATACACCATAAACGCTGAAACTGTGCGCCCTGCCGAATTAAAAGCAGAAGATATGGTAGCTTTAGATAAATTTATTGCTGAAGGTTCAACTAATGCTTACACTATTAAAGGAGTGAGTATAGCATCGTACGCTTCGCCAGATGGTATTGAAACCAAAAATGCTGACCTTGCTACTAACCGTGGTAACACTGCTGCTACAGCTATAAAAGCAATGTTTAAAAAACATAAATTAGAAGCTGGCGCACAAGATGGTTTTTATACTAAAACTGCTACTCCTGAAGATTGGGAAGGTTTTAAAGAATTAATGAACCAATCAAAAATTGGCGATAAAGACATGATTTTACGTATCTTAACTACTTACCCAGACTTAGAGGTACGTGAAAAAGAAATGAAAAATATATCAAAAGCATATACTGAATTAGCTGATGATATTTTTCCTAAATTACGTCGTAGTAAAATAGCTATAAACGCTGAAAAGCCATGCAAAACTGACGATGAGTTAAAACAATTATCAACATCGGCTCCTGACCAATTAAACGTAGAGGAGTTATTATATGCAGCTAACTTACAAACCGACTTAACTGCTAAGGCTAACATATACAAAAATGCACAAACACGTTTTGTGTATGATTTCCGCCCAAGCAATAACTTAGGAGGTGTGTATTTAATGCAAAACAAAATATCGGATGCTAAAGCCGAATTTGAAAAAGCAAACAAATTAAGCCCTAACAACAAAACTGTACAAAACAACTTAGGCGTAATAGCACAAGTAAGCGGCGACAAAGCTACTGCCGAAACTATGTACAAAAACGCTGCTGGTGCAGGCGAAGAAGTAAACCGCAACATGGCAAGTTTACAAATAGCTAAAGGCGAATACAGCCAAGCTGTTAGTAACTATGGTTCTGATAAATCATTTAATGCTGCATTGGCTAATTTACTTGCTGGTAACAAAGACCAAGCATTAAGCATATTAGAAGCTAGCAAAGAAAGTTCAACAGCTATGGGTTACTATCTTAAAGCAGTTATAAATGCACGTATGGGTAATGCTACAAGTATGTTAGACGCTTTAAAAGCAGCAGTAAACAAAGATGCTTCGTTGAAAAACTTAGCTAAAGGCGACAAAGAATTTACTAAATTTGCTTCGCAATTAGCAGGATTGTAATTACAGTTTTTATATATAAAAAAAGCCGCTACAT
>JBEBIC010000343.1:0-2564 GCA_040080595.1 Bacteroidia bacterium
GTTAAACACAATTACGCAGCCGCTTTTAACCACTACAAACTGCACATAGCTTACCGCGATAGCGTGCACAACGACGAAACTATTGAAGCTACCACACAGCTAACCATGCAGCATCAGTTTGATACTCAACAGCAAGCACAAGCCTATGCACAACAACAAAAAGACAACACTACCACCACCAAGTGGACTATTATAATAGTGGTAATAATAGCTATTGCGCTACTTGTATTTACAATACTCATGTATGCGAGGTTTAAACAAAAACAACAGCGTTTACAGCTACTACAAAAGCTAAATGAAACCGAACTGCACGTACTACGCTTACAAATAAACCCACACTTTATGTTTAATGCGCTTAATAGTATTTATTCGCTTATTATAAGCAACAACATTATTAAAGCCGAAACGTATTTAATGAAATTTTCGCGGATGTTGCGTAACACACTTACACAATCTGCCAATGATAACATAGCACTACAAGAGGAATTAGCCACCCTTACCGATTATATAGACTTGGAACAACTACGTTTAAGCCATTCATTTAGCTACACCATTACTGTGGATAGTAGCGTGAGCGAATCGTGTAAAATACCTCCCTTACTACTACAGCCCTTTGTAGAAAATGCCATATTGCATGGGCTTAAAAACAAGGCTACAGCTCAATTGTGTACAGAGCCAGAGGCTCTCGAAGTCCTAAATATGCTAAGTATTACCTTTAGCGTGCAACACGCCATGTTGCACATTACCATTACCGATAATGGCATAGGGCGTAAAGCAGCAGCAGAATTAAAAACACAAACAACCACTACGCACGCCTCCAAAGGCATTGCTATTACTACTCAACGTATAATAGCCTTGAGTACAAACGACATGCACGCAAGCGTTACTATAGTAGATAATACTGATGATAATGGCATGCCATTAGGCACAAGTGTACACATACAATTACCAGTAATGGTATAGTGTAAAATACTATATTTACACTTATTAAACCCTATTGCAAATGACTGCTTTAATAATAGATGACGAATATTTAGCTCGCACCGCCATTAAAAATATGCTGGTAAATATAGTTAATGCGCCTACCATTGTGGGCGAAGCCGACGGTGTAAAAGCAGGCGTGGAATTAATACAAAACCTTAAACCCAATATACTTTTTTTGGATATTGAAATGCCCGATGGTACAGGCTTTGACCTTTTAAAACAAATAACACACATTAACGTACACGTTATATTTACCACGGCATTTAACAACTACGCTATACAAGCATTTAAGTTTTCGGCTATTAACTATTTGTTAAAACCCATTGCCCGCGAAGATTTGGCAGAGGCTATAGCACAAGCACAAGCAAGGCATTTGCTACAGGATAACGCATCAAAATATGAGTTGCAAACGCTTATTAGCAACTACGAAAATACAGATAGCAACACACACAAATTAGTACTGGCCGATAAAGATGGCTATGTAGTAAAATCGCTTAACACTATTGTACGCTTAGAGGGCGAAGGCAACTACACCAACATAGTGTTTACTGATGGTACTTCGTTTCTATCAAGCTACTCATTAGCACACTACGAAACTAGATTAGAACCTAAAGGTTTTTTCAGAATTTTTAAATCGCACATGGTTAATTTGGCTTACGTTACTCGCTATTCCAACAATGATGGGGGACTTGTAATAATGAACGATGGTACGCAATTACGAATATCAGCTGCTAAAAAAGAACAGTTTAAAGCATTGTTTGCATAAGTTGTACAGTGTGTTGGTTTAACTAACACACTGTACAAAATCTATTGCTTTAAATGGAGATTTCTTAGCGCTATTGTATTGTAATACTTTTACGATTTACTACCGCTACCGAAAAACAACCCAATGCCTTGTATTTAGGCTCTTTACTATCTTTGTGGGTAACATTTACTACATTACTTGGTGTGTTGGTAGTAGGGCTTGCAAACAAACCTGTATTATTTATTTGCCCTAACGCTAGTGCAAAAAACGCATAGCCAAATTGGTCTATGGCGTGTGCCTCTACAGTTATAACATCGCCTTTGTAAAAATTCTCAGGGCTTATTCCGTTTACTATAGGTGGTATTACTAATGAACCGTCGGTACCTGCTCCAAAAGCCGCATCGTAGCACGTAACTATGTCTTTGGGTATGCCTATAAGTTTACCATTGCGATAGGTTTTAAACCATGTAAAATTTGGTCGTCCGCTTAGGTCGCGGGCTTTCATATCTAATCTAAAACCTGCTTTTTGTATCGTGTCTTTTCCTTCTAATCGTGCAGAGGCTTCTTTAGTCCACAGCGAATCTATTTTTAATACTTCGTCGCTAAAGCTATAGGCTTCGTATTGTTCACCTTTTGTTTTTATAACTAATTTGTGTAATAAAAATGGTAGCGTAAGGCGTGAGGTAAGTATATTGCTTGGGTCGGGCGTCCAAGTATAATCTCCTGTATTGTTAGGGTCAGTAAAAGTTATTACACGTTGCGTTTCTACCGTTGTGTAGGGCGGAAAAGCTGGTATAGTAGTTTCTATAGTTACGGTTGCGCCTGTTACTGCTGG
>JBEBIC010000344.1:0-2555 GCA_040080595.1 Bacteroidia bacterium
TTCACGTGTTAAATCATTAAAGGGTACAGGCGTAACTTCTACGTGTATGTCTATTCTATCTAACAATGGGCCTGATATTTTGTTGAGGTATTTGGTAACTGAACCTGGAGGGCATACACATTCTTTTTCGGGGTGGTTGTAATAGCCACAGGGGCAAGGATTCATACTTGCTACCAACATAAAACTTGCAGGAAACTCCACGCTAAAGCGTGCACGAGATATGGTTACACAGCGTTCCTCTAATGGTTGGCGCATTACTTCTAATACTGTGCGTTTAAACTCGGGTAATTCGTCCAAAAACAATACGCCGTTGTGTGCCAATGATATTTCGCCAGGTTGCGGATTCATACCGCCTCCCACCAAGGCAACATCACTTATAGTATGGTGCGGCGAGCGAAATGGGCGCAACGATGTTATGCGAGTTTCCTTGCCCAAACGCCCTGCAACGCTATGTATTTTGGTGCTTTCAATAGCTTCGTCTAAAGTAAGAGGAGGTAATATAGTAGGTAAGCGTTTTGCCAACATGGTTTTACCTGCACCTGGAGGACCTATTAGCAGTACGTTGTGTCCGCCTGCTGCTGCTATTTCCAAGGCACGTTTAATGTTTTCTTGCCCTTTTACATCAGCAAAATCGTGTTCTATTTGGTGGAGTTGATTGTTAAATACTTCTGCATGATTTATAGTGTGGCGTTGCAAAGACTCTTCGCCCTCAAAAAACTGAATTACTTGCAATATAGTTTCTGCACCATATA
Organism: Bacteroidia bacterium; assembly: GCA_040080595.1. GTDB lineage: Bacteria > Bacteroidota > Bacteroidia > UBA4408 > UBA4408 > JACMRI01. Next base: position 753 of record JBEBIC010000344.1, read on the forward strand.
CCTCCAAGTCGTTTACTATGGCGGCTTCCTGCACGTTTTGCATAGGTACTATTACGCCTTTAAAACCTTGTTTTTTGGCTTCCAATGCAATGGGTAATGCACCACGTATGTTTTGCAACGTACCATCAAGCGACAACTCGCCCATTATTACATATTCGTTTAAATTGCGTTCGGGTACTATTTGCTCACTGGCCGCAAGTATGCCTATTGCTATGGTTAAATCATACGCACTACCCTCTTTTTTAATGTCGGCAGGTGCCATGTTTATTACTATTTTTTTGCCTGGCATTTTATACCCGCTTTGTTTAAGTGCGGTTTCTATACGCTGCTGACTTTCCTTTACGGCATTGTCGGGCAGGCCCACATGGTAAAATTTAAAACCAGTATCAGTACTTACCTCTACCGTTATAGTAGTAGCATTAATGCCATATACGGCACTTCCAAATGTTTTTACGAGCATACTATTAACTATGTTTTTTGAGGTTTCTTTTTGGCAGCAGGAAACAATATATTGTTTAATATTAAACGATATCCTGCCGAATTTGGATGTAAATTAAGGTCGGTTGGAGGGTCGCCCACCGCATGCTGATAATCCTCGGGGTCGTGCCCTGCATAAAATGTCCACGTGCCTTTGCCAAACTCGCCGTGTATGTATTTAGCTTCGCCAATGGCTTTGTTTTCGCCCAATATAAGTACTCCAGGTTTTATAAACTCCTTACGAAACGATGTGGTTTGTCCCATAAATCCTTTTATTATTTGCTCATGATTTTGATTAAGCATAGTAGGTACAATGTCCCATTTGGCACTAAATTCAAACAGACTAAACACATCATTTTCTTTGCTCACTTTGCGGTACGTTGTTGCGTCAATGTCGGAATACTCATACTCCATAGGGTTAGTGTGTAGTTTAAAATTTTGGAATGCAAATGTGTTGGTGTATTTTAATTTTGAATTAGCGTTAGGATCGGCACCATCGCCATCAAACATACTTTCGCATATATCCACGCCTTCAGCAGATAGTGCTATATCGTAACTGTCAGTACCACTACACATGGTAAATAAGAAACCACCACCTGCGGTAAACTCTTGTATTTTTTTTGCCACACCTAATTTAAGTGCTGATACTTTATTAAACCCTAATTGAGTAGCACGTGCTTCGGCGGCACGCTGCTCCTCTTGGTACCACGCCGCATTGCGATAGGCGGCATAAAACTTACCATATTGTCCCGTAAAATCTTCGTGGTGCAAATGCAACCAATCGTACGTGGGTAGTTTACCTGCTATTATTTCTTCGTCGTATATTTTCTCGTAAGGTATTTCGGCGTAGGCAAGTACAAGTGTAACGGCATCGTCCCACGGTTGTTTTGTTTTGGGCGTGTACACTGCTATTTTAGGCGCTTTTTCCAACTTTACAATTTCCATGTTTACTTGCGGGTCGGCTATCTCTTGCAGTATTAAGTTTACACGTGCATCAGCTATTATTTCATACGTAATGCCACGTATGTTAAGTTCGCTCTCCACAGGTTGTAAGTTTTTAATTAAAAAACTACCGCCTCTATAGTTAAGTAGCCATTGTATATCTACATTGTTGCTAATAGTCCAATAGGCTAATCCGTAGGCTTTTAGGTGGTTTTTTTGAGATTCGTCCATAGGCACAAGTATAGACGATGCCTGTGTAATGAGCGATATAAGTACTAATAAAAAAGTGTAGCTAATGCGTTGCATAATATGTTGTATTTGAAATTTAAAAATAGAAATTAAAAACCACTCATTAGCATAAATTATTCCACAAAAAAACCGCTA
>JBEBIC010000079.1:0-11180 GCA_040080595.1 Bacteroidia bacterium
GTCTTTTGTTACTATAGTAATCCCTTTAACTATTTTGTGTATCTGTAGTTTTTTTTTCGTTTTGTTTTTAAGAGATATTGGATTGTTTAAAGCTGATTTAATAATTTATGAAAATCACAACTCAAAAATCATAATGCAATACTATGAAACAGGAGTAACAGGAAATCCTCGCAGTCGTGTTATAATTACGGAAGATAAATTAAATGCAGGATTAAGAAAATTTAAAACTATTCAACTAAATGGCTACGACACTATAGAATTTATAAGCCTTTCAACACTTAGAGCTAACTGCGAATCAATACCTAAAACTATAATTTATAACAACAAAACATTTAAACTAATTCTATGCAACGCAAAGTAGATTTTTTAATAATAGGTTCAGGCATAGCAGGCATAAGCTATGCGCTTAAAGTAGCTGCTTATGGCAAGGTATTAATGGTAACCAAAAGTAATGCCGACGAAACCAACACCAAGTACGCACAAGGTGGCATAGCTGGCGTAATGAAATTTGCGGGCATTGACGACAATTACGAAAAACACATACAAGACACGCTTAATGCAGGCGATTATATTAATGATGAAGCCGCAGTACGCATAGTAGTTACGGAGGCTACTGATAGAATAAATGAACTCATTACATGGGGTACATCGTTTGATAAAGATGACCAAGGTAAATATGATTTGGCCAAAGAAGGCGGACATAGCGCACACCGCATATTGCACCACAAAGACAATACTGGCTACGAAATAGAACGTGCACTATTGCAGCAAGCGCAAAACCATCCCAACATAGAAATAGCCACACACTACTACGCACTAGATATTATTACCCAACATCACTTAGGCGAATTTGTAAATAGTAAAACTAAAAACGTGCAGTGCTATGGTGCGTATATGCTTAATATGCACACACAACAAACGGAAACTATATTAGCCAAAATAACCCTAATGGCAAGCGGTGGCGCAGGACATGTGTACGAAAGCACTACCAACCCTACCATAGCCACTGGCGATGGTGTAGCTATGGTGTATAGAGCCAAAGGTAAAATAAACGGAATGGAGTTTGTGCAGTTTCACCCCACATCGTTATACAACCCCGCCGAAAAACCCGCCTACCTTATAAGCGAGGCGGTACGTGGCTTTGGAGCGGTATTAAAAACAATTGATGGCGAAGAATTTATGCACAAATACGATGAACGAAAATCGTTAGCGCCACGAGATATTGTAGCACGTGCCATTGATAACGAAATGAAAACACGTGGGCAAGACTACGTATATTTGGATTGCAGACATTTGGATAGTGTAGAATTTGAAAAACATTTTCCTAACATACGTGCCAAGTGCGCATCGTTGGGTATTGATGTTGCCACACAAATGATACCCGTAGTACCATCAGCCCACTATATGTGTGGTGGTATTAAGGTAAACGAACACGCACAATCAACCATACAAAATTTATATGCCGTAGGCGAATGCTCAAGCACAGGCTTACATGGCGCTAACCGCTTGGCAAGTAACTCCTTGCTGGAAGCCTTAGTATATGCGCACCGTGCAGCATTACACGCTGCTACGGTAGTTAATACTGTAGAGTACAAAACGCAATTGCCCGACTGGAATGCCTCACGCACTGCAAGCCCCGAAGAGCTGGTACTACTTACACAAAGCAAGCGCGAAGTACAAACTATAATGACCAACTACGTGGGTATAGTACGTAGTAACTTGCGTTTAAAACGTGCTTTTGACCGTTTACTTATTATACACAACGAAGCAGAATTGTTATACCAAAAAACCACAGTGTCGGTACAGTTATGCGAGTTGCGCAACCTTACTAAAGTGGCGTATTTAATAACTAAAGCAGCTATGCAACGCCACGAAAGTGTAGGCTTACATTACACTATTGATTATCCTAAAAAACAATAAGTACCAAGTGTTAATTACGAATTAAAAATTATGAATTACGTATAATATCTTACTTTAATGATACACTACATACAAAAAAACACGGTACTAAAATATGCACTATTGGGCGTATGTTTTGTTGCATTGTTTTTTGTAGGCTACGTGCGCGATTATGTATTTGTAAATATTAATTACGAACTTATTGATATTTATTACAAACGTAACGAGTGGCAAATGCCCGCCAACCTTAGCTATTTTGAACATTGGGAGTATGCTCGCTTGTATTATTTTAAATACACGCTTACTGCTTTATTTGTACTACTATATTTAGTAGTAAGCCTTGCAAGTGTGGCGCTATTATTTAAACCAAAAAAATATTTGTTGTACACCGCCATTGCTTATATAACTGTAGTAGTAGTTGCATACGCACTCAATAATACACATTTACTAGGCATTGATGGACGACAAGCTTATTTGTTTTCGCGCGAGTTGATGGGCTTTGTACAATCGCCGTTTATATTTATTGTATTAATAAGCGTGTTTTTTTTAGCCGAAAAACAAGAGGGGTTAAATACGCAACTATAATTTTATACGATACTTGTTACTGTTTTACAAAGCCAATAACTTTACCTACATTTTCGTAAGCAAGGTGTAACTTGTATGCACCTGTTGGCAGTTCGTTAATATTAAGTGTTATGTAATTAAGCTCGGCAGCAGTATATTTTTTGGTGATAACCAATGCGCCCAAAGTATTGTAAACACTCACACTCAATGGTTTTGTTAATTCGTGATTAATATCAATGTATAACAAATCGGCACTTGGGTTTGGGTATAATTTTACATTAGTTGTGGCAAGCCATTGGTTGGCGGTAAGTACACTAGCTAAATTTAGTTTAGATAAGTTGCCACCATTATTCAAAAAAGTATTGTACTCATCAGTTATATATAGTTCATCGTTATTTAAAAACACAACGGCTTCTTTTTGAGTATAATTAGGGAAGTTAAAATAAACGTGTGTGCCACCAAAAAAATTAGCACCTGTATAATTACTAAATACATGCAAAGTGTTTTCGCTGAGTAGTGCTATTTTACTGTGGTCGGGGCTTATATCGGCAGCTGTTACCCAATTACCAAAATTTGCACCTATAGCTACACTATCTATTAATGTTGCTACATAAGTACCTGCGCTATCGGGTACGGCATACATACGAGTAAAGGTGCTATTGCCTCTATTTTTACTAAATAAATACAAGTGATTGTTGTAATGAAATAGCGCTTCGCAATCAAAATTTTGCATTGCCGCAGGTGGCGGAAAAGAGGTTTGGTCGGGGTACGAAAAAAATATTTTATGGTTGCTTACAGCTGTTGTAGTAACGGTATCAAGGTTGGCAACCTTGCGTATAATAAGGTTGGTACGGTCGTTAGTATTATTGCCAATATCTGCTATATAAAAATTGCCTGCATCGTCGCGGGTTATATCTTCAATATCAACTGCTTTGCCTGTACCTATGGTTATTTTGCGCAATAGTTGCCCTTGCGTATTTACTTCATACACGTAAGCCGAATCGCCACTATCGTTGTGTGTCCATATTTTAGTGGTGTCGGCAGGGTTTATTTCAATGCCCGATGATTCGTTTACTACAGCGGGTAATACCGTTATGTGTTGTGGAGTAATGGTATAAGTTTGTGCAAACAAATGCCCTGTATATATTTTGAATAGTGTAAGTAGTATTTTTTTCATTTAATAATTTATGTTGTTAGCACGCTAAATGTAGGCGTTGCGTTAGTAAGTTGTTTTTTTAATTCATCAATATATTCAAACCCATATTTGTTAATGTACTGAAATATATTTTCGTAACGCTCTTGCAAACCATCAGCAGGAAAATATTTTTCTTTTTGTTTTAATGCTTGTGCTATGCCGTTAGCATGTTGTTGTTTTAATGCTTTGTTTACCTTGTTATTTAAGGCGTGTAGCCCATCAATGCTTTTTTTGAGTTCGGCATTAGCCACTGGCGCAAGGCTTTTGTCTATGGTAATAAGTTCGGTATTAATGGTGTTGTAAATTTGCTCCAACTGCTGTTGATACACTGTTGTACTAAATTCTTTTTCGGTATTTAATGCTATGTATTTTTTGGTAATAGCATCAGTGCTTTCAAATAAATCAGTAACAGATAATTGCATTGCACTTAATTTTTCAACCGCACTATTATCTATTATTAATACCGAATGGCGCAACAATAAATGTGGAAATGGAACGTTGTAATAATCAAAAACAGCTTTTAACTCCAACCAATATGCAAGCTCTCCACCACCGCCAACGTAAGCAATATTGGGCAATATACACTCTTGGTACAGTGGGCGGAGTATAACGTTGGGGCTTAGTTGTGCTATATTGTTTTGCAATTGGTTAAGCGTGTAAGTGCTTGTACCTGCGGTATAATTTGTTTCGGTTTTTATAATGCGCTCACGTTTATTGTTGTGCATCATAAACAAATTAATTTCTCGTGGTGTTACTTGTATGTTTTTATAACCTTGTTGTGTTAGCCCTGCAATGCTTGCTGTAGTTAGGTTGTAAGCGGTGTGTTGTGTAAGTTCGTTAGTAAACACGGTGTGCATACATTGTTTTAATGCGGCATTATTTGCATCAATAATTATTAAACCATATTGTGCAAATAGCTCGTGAACCAGTAACTGCGTGGCTTGCGCCAAAGTATTAGTTGGTGTATATACACTATCAAACAAACTAATAATAGCAGTAGCATGTGTGGTAGTACCCAAAACAGTTACTAACTGCTCACGTAGTTGTGGTATGTTTTGTAAGTAAATATTACCTACCGCTCCTTGAGTATCGGCGGTGGTTTCCAGCTTTTTGTTGTATATATTAAAATGATTTATTTCTTCAAAATCGTGATCTTCGGTAGCAGCCCAATACACTGGCACAAAGTGATTGTTGGGGTGTGCAACGTTAAGTTGTTCCGTATAATTTATAGCAGTAATAATTTTATATACAAAGTACAAGGGCCCCGTCATTAAGCACAATTGATGCCCAGTAGTAACAGTAAATGTATTGGGGCTAAGTAGTGTATTAAGCTGTGTAGTTATACGTCCCTTATTAGTTACAGTATGTTTCCACAACTCGTTGTATTGCTCTGTTAATGCGCTGTGTAGCACATTGCGTTGCGCTGGTGTAAAATTACTACGTTGGATTATACGTTCTTGTGTAGTAAGTATATTGGTATTAAATTCGTTTAATTTTTCGTCTTTGTTTAATAAATCAATCACTAACGGATTAAAGAACGAAATGCTATCAAAGGCAATGGTGCTGTGTGTTTTCAATGTACTAAATTATTTATTTAAGTCATTTACTTTCTTTTCTGTTTTAACAAATTTTCCATTAGCGTAGTAATCTACCTCGCTCAATATACCATTTTCGGTATAATAGAATACTGTACCATTTCCGCCTTTTAGTGTTCCTTTATCCAATGGGTTTCCAGTTTCGTCAAGTAGTGTAATCATATCTACTATGTTGCCGTTGCTGTATTTTTTTTCGCTCCATAGTTGCCCATTTTGGTGGTATATGGTTTCCATACCTTCTTTTTTTCCGTTCAAATAATTATTGGTTGCCGAAATTTTTCCACTTTCAAAATATACTATTTGCGTACTATCTATATTGCCTTGTTTATAATGTCCAATACTTTGTAATTTACCACTTGCGTAATAACTTACGTATTTGCCTTGCAATTTACCTTTAAATACTTGGGCTTCAATTTTGCGCACTCCATTTTTATAAAACTCGTTTCTATAATCGTTTTTATGTTTGCCTATTCTACGGTCTAAGTGTGCGTATCCGTAAGCCCCCGAAGCATCATCAACATAATAAAAATTGCGTTGTGCTATAAGTCTGCGTTTTACATAAAAATCTTCCCACAATAGTTTTTTTGTTGCTTTTTCCGACACACGTATTATCATGGTGTCTTTTTGTGCGCTATATGCCGTATCTTTTTTAGATTCGGGAGCGTCTTTATTATCAACTAATTGTGCATGTACTTGTGCGGTAAATAGTAATGCGGTAATGGTAAGGTAAATGTATTTCATGTATAAATATTAAAAAATAGAATTGTTATTGTTTTGTACAAAGTTATTATTTTGAACGCAGTACATCAATAACTATTTTACTATTTATTAAACAATTGTTGTAAATAAAATACTCATTTATTTTTTATTTAAATTTACGCTAAGGGTGTAACGTTTTTAATGCTTAACGAGGTTAAAAACTTCTAATTAAGGCTTTTCTGCCGACTCACAAAACAATAATTTAAAACCTATGGTGAGAGAATTAGAACCATTAACATTGATTAACAAGACGCCATTACTCCGTTTACTCTAAGTAATAGCTTAACACTTGAAACTAGCACTGCCACTATTTAACCGTTGGAACATTTGCGCAAGCAGGGAGGTGTTCTTTTTAGTTACCTATTTCAAATTTAGTATTAAAATTACTCCTTAATACTTTTAAGTTAGTATCTGATATTGAGTATTCTAATTTAAAACGATTTAATTCTATTTTTAATGTATCTCTTGAGCAAAAGTAGTAACCAACTCCTTTGCCTTGTTTTTTAAATAAAATGCAATTTTTTTTATATGAAGGATACCATAATGGAATTTTTTTGTACTGACAATAGCTTCCTATAACACTTGAGGGTACTTTACATGGTATTAAAACGATACTATCAAAATCAATTTGTTTTTTAAAATCAACTATTTTAATGGTATCATTAAGGCTATCTCTACTAAATAAAAATTGGTTAAACTCAGGTTTAATGTTTTTAAAACCTCTATCCTCAAAATATTTACTAAAATGATATTCATAATCATCCATCTTATTATTACCCGTTTTGTAAGGGTCACAGCTACACAACAATAATGAAACAATACAAAACACGCCTATGTATTGGTAGCGCTTGTAACTAATATGTGCAGTGTTTTTAATTGTTTTTATCATCATTCTTTAAAAAGAAAATTAGAAATTATTGATATATATCATAACAAGCCAAATACCAATTATCATGAAGGTTATAAACCCAAGAATACCCTTTAATTTCCTCTTGTTTTTCAAATACGGTACACCCCATTCTCTTACAATGTGCGAGCGTACTGTCTTTGTTTAAGGTATAATACAAACTATAATTATTGTTATTAATCGTTCTATTACAAAAATTAAATCGAATGTATTGATTACTTTTTTTACTTATAGTATTAACATTATGAAAAAAATTATAAGTGAGTATTGAATTCAAATCTGTTGTTACATGTTGAACAAGACTATCAAACAGCAAACTATCTAATTTCCATACAGACATTGTTATTCCATTTTTCATATCAGATAATGCTATATAATCGCCACCACTTAGTGGCATAGAATCAATATCCGAAATTGTATTTATAGTTTCTTGTTGTTTAGAAAATTCATTACCATATTTTATCATAGAATTATCATTAGTAAAACCACAGCTACACAACAATAATGAAACAATACAAAACACGCCTATGTATTGGTAGCGCTTGTAACTAATATGTGCAGTGTTTTTAATTGTTTTTATCATCATTCTTTAAAAAGAAAATTCGGAATCATTGAGTTCATACATCCACGTACTACTGCACACTTATTTTTTGTGTTTTTATTAGTTTGTTATTAGTATAAATGCGTACTAAATAAATGCCTTTGGGTTGTTGTTGCAAGTCTATAGTAGTGGTGTAATTGCTTATGTTAGCGTGTTGCAAGGTTTGCCCTAATGTATTTATTACACTATAACTACAGCCAATATACTGCGGCATGGTAAGTACAAACGTACCGTTGCTTGGGTTAGGGTATGTGCTTATTAAACTATTTAATTGCGCTTCAATTTGGGCTATACCCACTGTTGCTCCTGTATATATAAAACCATTACTCACAGTAGTATCGCCTACTAAACCTGCGCCATTTACAGCATACACACTTATGTAGTACGTAGTGCCATTAGTTAATGGTAGAGGCGCAGCGCTTACGCTAGTAACATTACCTGCTGATGTGTACGCTTGTGCATCGCCTAGTTTTGGAGCAGTGCCTATGGCATAGTAATAAGTAGTTATACCCGAATTTACATCGGCACTTGCAGTGTAATTAGTAGGTATTGCGTTGGTAGCAATATTGGCTTGGTCGGCGCCAGTACCATCGTTTACAGTGGTTATGGTATTGGGTTTAGTCCAATCTATGTTTACATCTTTTATTGCAATGTTACTCAGGTTATTACTTAAATCTATAGCTATAGAGCGTATTTTGCAGGCTGGTGTAGTAGGGTTAGAGTTTTGAAACTGTACCATATCGGTAGTGGTGTTACCTACGGTAATATTAGTTGTGTTTCCGCGCGAGCGATATACCCTAAAGTCATCAATTACATATTCGCATTGCCCAGTACGGAACGATACTGAAGAGCCATTAGCTATTGGCGTGCCGTCTTTCCAGCCTGCTACATATTTATCATTAATAAATAATTTTACATCGCCCAATATGCGGTCATATAGTATTTTATAATCATAGGTTTGTCCTGCTATAAATGTGTAACTAACATCAATAACAGGTGTACCAAATACGTTGTTTTGTACTTTGTAAAACTGTAGTTTATTATCATCAAACCTAGCCCACATAAAGTACGAATTGTTACGGTTGGTACTATCGGCAACATCACACATAATGTGTAGCCCTGCACGGCGTGTAGTGCTTGTGCCTTGGGCTTTTCCTTTCCAATTATACAAATATTTATTACTTATGTTTTGTGCAATAGGTGTGTATATATTGGTATTGTTTAACGTAGCATCGGCTTGTGTAAGTTTACCTCCTGCTATTACCCATGCGCCTGTTTTTTGTGTCCAAGCGGCATGTATAGTAGTGTTAAATTCATCAGTAATAAAGCCACGTGTAGCATTACTCCTATACTCAGTGCCAGTGTATGCACTTACGTTATACAAGCCTTTATCTACGCCTGTTCCCACATCAGCATCAGTATAGGTAGCGGTAAACGCAGCAGGCTCCCACACGCTAGGAACAGCTATAACAGTAGTTGGTTTTACAGTATCGCTTACGCAAGTATATACAGCTTTAAAACCAATATTATTTACTCCATTATCAGCCTTAAAACGCAAAGTAATATCAGGCGATGTTGATGTAATAACTCCAGGAGATGTACTGCCAGTGTATTTGCCAATAAGCGGCGAGGTAAGCGTAGCGCCATCGTATATTGCCAAGGTATCGTTTCCGTTTTCTAAGCCAAAGGTTTTAAAATCTATAGTTACGCTACTTGCTCCTGCAGGCGATAGCGTATAGGTATAACTTTCTTTATCGTAATAATTGCGGGTAGGGCCACCACCATCAAATATACTATCGGTACATTTTTTTACACCGCAAGTAGTGAGTCTGTTTTCCAGTACCGACCACAAATCAGTGTACCCATCATCATAGCCCAATGCCCATATTCCAGTACCTCCTATGCCCATTTGTTCTATTACCTCTAGCTTTCTATCAAAGCTAAAAGCATCATCAATAAAACATTGCTTGCCCGAATAATTGTAGTACGGCGAGTAGCAATTTTTTTCCCAAAGTTTAGTAGTAAAATTTCCACTTGCATTAATACGAGAAGTTTTATACGTAACGCTATTAGTACTGCCTGTAGTAGCTGCACCAGCCGTAGTGCTAGCTACCGACCATTCTCTACCATAATAAGGTAATGCACATATTAGCTTAGTTTTGGGTGCGCCTTGCCCTAAGTAGTAAGTAATAGATTTAGATATGTTTTGATTATAGGTTGTAGTAAGCGAATACGTAGGCGATGTAGGGCCTGCATTAGCACTACTACCATAATAATAATCGTACGCCATTATACAAAACAACTCTACCGATGAATTTAAATTACTAATATCCATAACTCCCCCCCAATCTACGGCAGGCATTGCTATTGTTACCTCATAAGCACTATTAGCAGCTTTAAGTTGGGTATGTAAGTCTTGTATAAATGCCGTAAAAGCTATTTTGTTACTTGCTGCCATTCCTTCAAAATCTATATTAACGCCTACTCCACCTCGTGCGTTTAACAAGTTTATGGCATTGGTTATAAATGTTTGCTTGGCAGTACTACTGGCTAAAAACGTGGCATGCCCGCTAAACATGGTAGCACAAAAATGCACTTTTACATTGTTTGCCAATGCTTGTGTTACGGCATTGGATGTACTCCAGTCAAAACTACTGTTGGTATTATTTCCTGTTGATGTACTTACTGTATAATCAAAATAAACCAAGTGGCTTAATTTATCCCATTGGTAGTTAGCCTCAGCACCTAAGCTCCAGTAAGGGTGCCAGCCATATACTTTTTTTTTGAGCGTGCAGGCTTGTGGCGCACTTACCTTTACGTTAGCTAAAGGATTAACGTATTGTGCAGCATATTGCGCCTCACTAAGACCTAAACTTTGGTGATAGGTAGATTCCTCTTCGTGAATACTTTTAAAGTTAGGCGAGGTTTGTTGCGCTTGTGCGTTTGTTAGTATTAAAAACACAACTAGTGTAGCGTATAATTTATTCATTTTGAATGTAAATATTAAGTTTTGAATTTTAAAGATAGGTTTTATTTGAGTTAAAAGCGCTTTCTTTAAACTATTTTTGTATTTATTTTTAATAAAACTAAGCATTTTGTGTCATGCCAATAATAGCCGTTTATGTACTGCATACGTGTGTTTGCGGTATATATATTATTTTTTGTCGTATGTGGGCAATTACTTTACAACATACTGTTAGTAAATGTATGTAATTTGTTGTTTGGATATTTCATATAAATAATTACGTTTGCATTACAAATAACATTAATAAAAAAATAAACATGTCTGAAATAGCAGTAAAAGTAAAAGCAATTATCGTTGACAAATTAGGTGTTGACGTAAAAGAAGTAACCCCTGAAGCTAGTTTTACTAACGATTTAGGAGCTGATTCATTAGATACAGTGGAGTTAATTATGGAGTTTGAAAAGCAATTTAACATTGCTATTCCTGATGACCAAGCAGAAAACATTGGTACAGTAGGACAAGCTATTGCTTACATTGAAGCAAACGCAAAGTAATTTGTAAAAACTACTACTCAACAATTAGTATGTAAAGCGTTTTGGAACTATAGTTCCAAAACGCTTTTTTAATTAGGGTAATTAATATTTTAAGAGATAACTAAATTAAAACCTGCACAAGCAGTGTGCAGTGGGTTAATG
>JBEBIC010000345.1:0-2530 GCA_040080595.1 Bacteroidia bacterium
ATATGCTAATTTGTAATGTGTATAACTTTTTTTAAAATTAAATAATAAATTGTTGATTTTTAAAACTTTAACTCGTTTTAAACGCAAAATAAAATGTGTATAACTCAAAACTTATGCACAGTATAGTAGTTACAAATTTTAAAAAGTAACTTTGCTACCATTAATACCAAAAAATAAAACACAAAACAATGAAAAACAATTACCAAACGCTAAAAACGCAACTAAATACAATAGCCCAAAGGCTATTAGTGGTTGCTTTGCTAACATTTACCATGGGGGTAAATGCGCAATATTGTAATTCCAACTTAGGTGGAGGTTGCGGAAATAGTCAGATTAACGATTTTAGTATCGTATCTACTACTTTAAGTAATTTAAACTCTGGTTGTGGAACTAATTTGGGAATACCCAATTATAATAAATACACAGGAGCAGGTAATAAAACTGCTACATTAAACCAAGCTGCTTCATATACCTTTTCTGGTAAGTTTGATGCAACTACAGTTGGTGCAGGTGTTTGGATTGATTATGACCACAGTGGTAGTTTTGATGCGATTGAGTTTACCTCATGGCCAACTCCATCGGCAACTGCAAGTAGTATAACAGTAAGCATACCTAATTATGCTACAGTAGGTACTACAGGTATGCGTGTAAGATCTTGGATAAATACAATTAATAGCTATGATGCGTGTAATTATTTTTGGAGCGGAGGCGAAACGGAAGATTATACTATTACAATAGGTGCAGGTACTCCTTGTGTAGGAGCACCCTCAGCGGGTGTATTAAGTGCTAGTACACTTACACCATGTACAGGCAATTTAACAACATTAAATTTAACAGGAGCTACAAGTGCAGTAGGTATTACTTATTCTTGGCAAACATCAATAGATAATGTAAACTGGTCGACTACTGGCGATAGTTTATTACAATCATTTGATTATGGTTTAGCTACAGGCGATAGTATTTATTACCGTGTAGAAGTTTCTTGTAATGCAGGTACACCTGTAGTTAGCAACGTTATTAAATTAACACCTAACACAAGTACTTACGCTTGTTATTGTTCATCGGCAGCAAATAATACTATCGACGATGATATTGGAGCTTTTTCATTTGGAGCTTTTAATAATATACAAAGTGTTACACCTGCATTAAACAATCCTACATCGGTAAATACATATACTAATTATACTAATTTAGGTCCAATACAAGTACAGCAAGGTGCTACGTCATTAGTAAGTATTACTCAAATTAATAGTGCAGGTTATTATAATTGTACCGCTACTGTGTATATAGATTTTGACCACAGTGGTACTTATGATGCTGGCGAAGATGTTTATACTGGAAATTCATCTAACGTAAATAACGTAATTACAGGTGCAATTACAATTCCTGATAGTGCGCTAACAGGCATAACTGGGGTACGTGTAGTTTTAGTAGAAGGTTTTCCTAATTCGTGTGGTGCATATTCTTTTGGCGAAACTGAAGATTATTTGATAAACATAAATGTTGCTGTACCTTGTGCGGGTACTCCTACAGCAGGTACATTAAATATAACTGACACTATGGTGTGTGCAGGTACTAACTTAAATTTAGTATTAGCTGGTAACACACAAGGTGCAGGCATAACTACTGAGTGGGAAACATCAGCAGATGGATTAACAGGTTGGGCTGCTACAGGCGATACAATACCAGTACTATCAGTATTTACTCCATCAGATTCTATCTACTTTCGTGTAAAAACATCTTGTAATGCAGGTGCACCTGTTTACAGTACGGTAGCTAAAATTAAAGGAAGCCCTGCATATTTATGCTATTGCAACAGTAGTTTAAATACTGATTGTTTTGGTGCTAAAATAAATAATGTAACTATTGCAGGTACATCATTAAACAACACAACATCGTGTACGGGTACAGGTTATGCTTTATTTTATCCTACAACGGTTAGCACTACTGCTAATTTGCAACAAGCATTAACTTATACTGTAACCGTAAGTATGCCTAATGCTACAATAGGTGGAGTGTGGTTAGATACTGACTTATCGGGTACATTTGACGGTACAGAATATACTGCACTTAGTATTTCTGGAATTACAGGTACTGCAACCATTAACATACCATCTGCAACACCAATAGGAAAAATAGGTATGCGTGTACGTACATACAATGGTACATGGCCTCCATTCTCATCGGGTAGTGCGTGTTCGTACTTATTTGGTGGTGAAGTAGAGGATTATATCGTAAATATAATTACAGGTACTCCATGTTCTACACCTGTTGCAGGTACTTTATCTGCAACTAACAGTGCGCCTTGTGCAGGTACTATGGATACGTTAAACTTAGTAGGAGCTTCACAAGCAGTAGGTATTACTTACGTTTGGGAAACATCTATAGATGGTTTAACTTGGTCTGCTACTGGCGACTCTTCATTACAATCATTTGATTATGGTATATCAACAGGCGATAGTATTTACTACCGTGTACAAGTAGCGTGTAACGCAGGTACTCCAGTAATGAGTAATATCATTAAGTTATT
>JBEBIC010000080.1:0-11133 GCA_040080595.1 Bacteroidia bacterium
CTAGAATACACTGATGTATTTAACACCAAACACAAGGGATTAGTAGGTACGGTTACACTAATAAAATAGTAATTAAAAAACGTATTATATATATATTCGTTTAGTTTTTTTGTTTATATTCGTTTAATATAAATTAAAAAAAAGATGAAAAAATATATACTATCGGCATTGTTAGTTTTAATAATTAATAATATTATACATGCGCAGTGCGCATGTACAACTACTAGTTATTTTCCCGCCACAATTAACGGTGTGAATGTTACTGTTAGTAATGTAGGAGATATTGCTGATTACGGCGCAAATTGGCCTAGCTGTGGGTTAGTTACAGGACCTCTATGGGTTGGTCAAAACTCCTTTTTCTCTCAAACTTTTTATTTTTCAACACCTGTAAATAATGTTAAGTACATTATTACTGCCGCAAATGGAGATCTTGGACCTGAATCTTTTGACTTTACAGTTAGTTCAGGCGTGTTATTAACCACACAATGCGGAACATCTTGTCCATTTATTCAATCTGCAAATACTTTTACAGCAACAGGAAGTGATGATGGAACAACTGTTGTTCTATCGTCTAGCTCACCTTATACTTCTTTTACAGTGTCTGGTCCTGGTGGAGGGAATGGAAGTCTTATTGGTTTATGTGTTGAGTCAATTATTGATTGTTCCACTTTTTCAACAAGTGCAGGTTCATCTCAAACCATTGACTGCAATACTTCTGCTGTAGTATTAAATGGTTCACAAAGCGGAGGTACGGCAGGTTTTTCGTATAGTTGGAGCCCGAGTGCGGGTTTAAATAATGCGGGTATTGCTACGCCTACAGCTACGCCAGGTAGCAGTACTAATTATACACTTACAGTAACTGACGGTAATGGTTGTACATCAAGCAGTAGTGCATTCGTAACCGTAGATAACGCTGCGCCGTCTGCCAATGCAGGTGCTTCTCAAACTATAGATTGCAACACCACAGCAGTAATACTAAATGGCTCTGGTAGCGGAAGCTATAGTTGGAGCCCGAGTGCAGGTTTAAATAATGCGGGTATTGCCACGCCTACAGCTACGCCAGGTAGCAGTACTAATTATACACTTACAGTAACAGGTAGCAATGGTTGTACCGCTACAAGTAGCGCATTTATAACCGTAGATAACGCTGCGCCGTCTGCTAATGCAGGTGCTTCTCAAACTATAGATTGCAACACCACAGCAGTAATGCTAAATGGCTCTGGTAGCGGAAGCTATAGTTGGAGTCCGAGTACTGGTTTAAATAATGCGGGCATTGCTACTCCTACGGCTACACCAGGTAGCAGTACTAATTATATTTTAACAGTAACAGGTGCTAACGGTTGCACCAATACAAGCAGCGCATTTGTAACAGTTGATAACGCTGTACCTACAGCCAATGCTGGTTCTGCACAAACTATTAATTGTAGTACAACAGCAGTAGTATTAAATGGCTCAGGGAGCGGAAGCTATAGTTGGAGTCCGAGTACTGGTTTGGATAATGCGGGCATTGCTACTCCTACGGCTACGCCAGGTAGCAGTACTAATTATGTTTTAACAGTAACAGGTGCTAACGGTTGCACCAATACCAGTAGCGCATTTGTAACCGTTGATAACGCTGTACCATCTGCCAATGCTGGTTCTGCACAAACTATTAATTGTAGTACAACAGCAGTAGTATTAAATGGTTCGGGGAGCGGAAGCTATAGTTGGAGTCCGAATACTGGTTTGGACAATGCAGGCATTGCTACTCCTACGGCTACGCCAAGTAGCAGTACTAATTATGTTTTAACAGTAACAGGAGCTAACGGTTGTACCAATACCAGTAGCGCATTTGTAACCGTTGATAACGCTTTACCTACAGCCAATGCTGGTACAGACAAAATACTTGCTTGTGGCGCACCATCGGCAACGCTTAATGGTAGTGGTAGTGGCACATACGGTTGGAGCCCTACTACTGGCTTGAGTAATGCAACCATTGCTAATCCTACGGCAAGCCCAAGTACTACCACAACTTATATATTAACCGTAACAGGGAGTAATGGTTGCACAGCTACTGATGCGGTAGATGTAACCATAGGGGCAGGGGCATTTAGCACCAACGCAGGTAGCAACGATACTATTAATTGTACCAAAAATTCGGTTACACTTACTGCGCTTACCATTGGAGGTACGCCTACGTATTACTACAATTGGTACCCAACCACAGGGCTAAGCGATAGTACTATAGCCACCGTAACAGCTACGCCTACATCAACCACCACTTATACATTAACCATAACCGATAGTAGTGGTTGCTTAGCTATTGATAACGTAACTATTACCGTAGATAACGCTGCACCTATTGTTAATGCTGGGCTTGACGACACTTTGTGCGAAGGTACATCAACACTATTAACAGCTAGTGGTGGTGTAAGTTATAGTTGGAGTCCCAGCGCAGGCTTGGATAATGCTGGTATTGCTACTCCTACGGCAAACCCAAGTACGAGCACAACTTATGTAGTATCGGTGGTGGGTAGTAATGGTTGTGTGGGTACAGACGCGGTGGTGGTAAACATTAACGCTAAACCCACAGCATTTGCTACTTCTGGCGTTACCGATAGTATTTGCGCAGGCAATACATTAACCGTTACCAGCGCAAGTATTCCCAATGTTACCACGTATTTATATAGTAGTTTGAATGGCGGTACAGCTATAGATAGCATACCGTTTACCACAGGTGCATTGTACAACGATACTACCTATTATTTTGAAACAATAAGCAAAGAAGGTTGTAAAGCAAGTGCAAGTAGAGATAGCGTACACATAACCATAAACGCATTACCTACGGCAAGTACCATAACCACACAACCTAGCAATAGCGTGTGTTACGGACTTACAGATAGTATTAACACCACTTCGGTAGCAGGAGTAGTAACCAATGTATATGCAAGCGCAATAAGTTCAATAGTAATAGGTACACTTAATTATGTAACACCACCAATTACTGCTACTACTACTTATTATTTTGAAACCATAAATACCACCACAGGTTGTTCTGCCAATAGTAATACTGGTAGAGATAGTGTAACAATAACCATGCTTCCTCGCCCAATAAACACTGGGCTTACGGCGTATCCTACAGCTACACTGTGCTTGGGAGATAGTACAGTACTCAACACCAATAACACAGCAGGAAATACCGTTACATGGTATAACTCAAATTTAAGTACTATAGCATTGGGCAACGATAGTATAAAAATAAGTCCTTCCGTTAGTCAATATTATTATGCTGAAATAATAAACGCATTGGGCTGTAAGGCTAATGAAATAAGAGATTCTATACAAGTAAGTGTAGTAACATTAGCAGCAACACCTAGCTTACCTCCAGCAATAATAAAGTGTGGCAACAGCAGTAGTATTACGTTGATAGTAAATGGCACATACCCTAACTCCAGCTACAACTGGGTGTTACCAAGCGGTGTAGCTATTGTTGGTAATGCTATTAACGATACTATTATAACCAATTGGAATGGTATAAACACAGGCAATGTATATGTAATGGAGTTGAACGCTGCGTGTATGTCGGACACGGCAAGTAGTGTGCTTACTAGCTATGCAACGCCCACAGCCATTATAGATACTGTAAATATAGGTACTATAAGCGAGGCCTATACCTTTGTGGACAGTTCGGTAATAGCATTGCCACAAACAATAAAAAGTTGGGCGTGGAACTTTGGCGACGAAGGTACATCTACCCTACAAAACCCAAGTCACTTGTACACCAATGTTGGTAGCTATCCTGTTACGCTTATTGTAAGTAGCAACAACGGTTGTAAGGATACAGCAACGCTTACTGTAAACATACGCGAGGGTGTTAAATTCAGCAATGTATTTAGCCCTAACGGCGATGGTTTAAACGATTATTTTATGTTTCCAAACTTAGGTTTAGAGGGCGATTATAAACTCGAAATATTTGACCGTTGGGGTTTATTATTATTTGATACCGAAGGCAAAAACGTAGGCTGGGACGGACGCACAATAGCAGGTAAGCCTGTTGCCGATGGAGCATACTACTATGTACTACAAGCCAAATCTAAAACTAAAGAGTACAACAATAAAGGAATTATTATGGTGATGAAGTAAGCGATAGTTTACTGCACATTATATATCACCCCCAACATACGGTGGGGCTTAGCTCCTGCATAATTGCATAGTTTAATGGGCATAAGCGGCAGTAATTGTTTGTTATGTAACGCTTGTTTGTTTAAGTAAAAATAATAATCAGATGATGTATTGCTTACAAACTCATTTTTATTACCTGCGCAATAATCCATCTCAATCCATAAAAACGGATGAGTACTTATGTAGTTTTTAAACCAATTGTTGATAGGTATTTTGCCCATATTCTCAGTGCGATACCACAAGGGAATTAATGCACTATTATTTACACTTATCAAATGTGCACAAGGCCCTGTAATGTAAGTAGCTGTAGTGCGCACAGTTTCCATGTGTTGGTTGATGTTTTTTATGGTATAGGTTCTATTCATTATCCAAATACTATTCAAGATTACATTCATTGTTACTAAATAAATTATTGAAACGTAGGCTACTATTTTCCTATTCATCACAACTACAAACGCATAACAAAGCACTGCGCAAAATGCTATAATACACGCATACACCATTACCGATTTACTTATGCCCAATTGCGCAAACCACATACGATAACGCACTGTAGCTATTAAATAAAACGAAGAATAACCTATTAATATAATTAGCACAATTGCTTTAAAAAACAACTGAACAGTTTTGTTTTTATGTACCAATAATGAAGTATAATTTACCGCTACAAAACAATTTTTAATGTAATAAAACGCAATAATAGATAGCGGAATAATTAAGTGAACCATGCGTCTATCATAACCTAATTCACCAGTGGAGGCAAGCGCAACGCACGAACCAATAATCCAGCACCAAGCATATAATTCGGCAGTGTGTAGTTGTTGTATTAATTGCTTAAAACTAAAGCGATAATGTTGTAGTAATGTAATGCCTCTAAATACTACTAACATAAATACTACGGCTATACTTGGATACATAAATGCACTTAAATTAATAGGTGCACTAATTAATTGATGTAAAATAAAACTAACATTATTGTGCACATTAGTAGTAGCTATGCTATTGTAAAAAAACAAAAATGAGGTACTGTTGGGTAAGTAAAAAAGGAGTATTAGCAAGCCGAGTAGCGTTACTCCACTTAATGCAAATGCACCAATAAATTTAAACTCAATAGTTTTTTTAATAAAAAATTCAATTCCTAAAAATAATGCAAGAGGCATTAAAAAATAAATAGACGTAAGCTTAGCTGTAATAGCAGCAAGCATAAACAAGGCTATTAAAAACCCTTGCAGATACGTATTTATATGTTTCTTGTACGTATATACTAACAGTATTAATGTGTAAAACAATATCTCGAAAAACAAAGGAGTTGCCCATGTGCAATACATAATAAGTTCGTGGCAAGTGGCCGTAAGTACCACGTAGGCAAGGCTTGTACTAGTACTGTTGTTTTTCTTAATTATAAAAAACAAACTTATACAAGTAAGTATAAAACAAATTACACTGGGTATGCGTGCAGTAATTAAGGATATACCTGCGTACTTAAACACGGCATAGCTTACTACATTAAACAATGGCGCACCCATATAAGCTTGATTAAGTTGGTCGTGGGTGTAAGTGCCGTAAAGCACTTTCATACGTGCGTTGTGTACCCAAAATCCTTCGTCGGCACAGTCGCCCCAGCGGCGCAGGGGAGAATAATCGGCATCAATAAAAGCAAATAATAATAGTACTACACCAATGCAAGTACCTAGTAGCAATAAATTATTTAGCGTAAAAAAACGTTGTTTAAAATTCATAGTTTACTACGTAGTACTACACATTTTTATACTCGTTTATATTTATAATTTGTTTACACAAAAAAAGTTCGCTATCAATGGAGTTACTTGCTATTACTACTAATCGGTTGATACTATACTCTTGCAATTGTTGCTGAAACCATGTTATATTTTGCGCATCGAGGTTAGACGTAGGCTCATCGAGCAATAGCACTGGTGTATTACTGTATAAAGCCAATGCTAGTTTTACGCGTTGTTTCATACCACTACTGTAGTAGCGTATGGCTTTATTGCGTTGCTTAGTTAAATTAAGTTTTTCGGTAATTATAGGTATAGATAAATGTGCGTAAAATGGTTTTATAGCGTTGTGAAACGTAAGTAATTCGGTAAGCGAATATTCTTCAAACACTTGCAAATAGGGCGATGCAAAAGAATAATTTTTATACCATTGGTCGCTATCATACGGTTGGTTGTTTTGTATAAATGTACACGTCCCCTCGCTTACCATAAGTTGCGAAGTAAGCACTTGCAACAAGGTAGATTTTCCACTACCATTATTACCAATAATTCCATACACATTACCTTGCGTAAATTCGCAGGACACGTTTTTAAATATCCAATCGTTGTTAAACCGTCGTCCTGCTTTATCAAGTATAATTTTAGTCATCAACCAGCAACTATTTATTTATTTCATCAATGATGAATTGTATGCGCCCTTCTACGTCAATACAAGGTATATCAAGGGTTGTGTAACCTAATTCTTCGTAGGTATGTTGCAAATGGCGGTGTGCAACCACGGCCTCGTCATAGGTTTCTAGACGTTCGTTATCGTTTATAAATATTTGTTGCCAAGGTGGTGTTAAAAATATTTTCGTTTCATAATTGTGGCTACTTATTATCTCGTTATAAAATGACGATATAGGTTGCTTTGCCATTTTTAAATACGCTACTACATCGGGTATTCCTCGGTCGTAGAAACTTAATTCGTTTTCGGGCGCTGCCAAATATTGTTCTATACGGCGTTTACATACTTTCAAACTAAAATCATCTTGCGAACGTTCGTCTAACTTAGTCCATGATATAGAGCCTCCTAATTTCTTGGCCTCTTCCAACTTTAATGAACGCGAAAATTCGTGAAAGCAATTATAGCCCATTGCCTCTAAGCGGTTGATAATAGTGGTTTTCCCAAACCCTGGACCTCCTGTAATTACAAATCGTTTTAACATAATGTAGTGTACTAATGTGTTTTTATTTGCGTATAAATATACTGCTCTTTACTTATTTTACGTGGTTTAAATAATTCAGTAAAAAATTATAGTAAATATTTATACCGTCATTTATAGCATGCAAAGGTAGTTTTTCATTATCGGCATGTACTCCCTCTGCCATATCGTTAGATAGTATGAATGGAAGTAACCCATACGATGGAATATCCACGCTTCTAAAATAACTATTGTCGCTAGTAGCGGGCAACATTACAGGTATAATGTGCGCCGTAGGAAACTGTGTAAGTATAGCTTGGCTAAGGTTAGTAAAATGATTGTCGAGCTTGGTGGGCAGGGCGTCGGGCGATTCGTTAAGTATTGTTATTTTGATGCGAGGATCAACTATTTTAAATAAAAATTTTAAAAATATTGGCTTTTGCATTTTGCGTGGCAACAATCTACAATCGTAAAATGCTGTGGCAACTTGTGCTACTTGATTTACTTTAGCAGGAGGATTTTGTATTTGTGTAAGCTGAAAGCTATTGGTAACAAGCACTTTGAGTATTTCGTTATCGTTTAATACTTTACCCCGCAAGGGCATAAGTACCCACCAGTTTAGGTGCTTTAGTACAAAGCCTTTGTAACCGCCTAGTACATTACCAATTTCGTGAAAGGTACGTTTAGCAGTCTTATCAAATTGATATTTTTCGCTACTGTTATCAATTTTGGCAATAGATTTTAGTAATAATTTATTAGCGTTTTTGGAGCTGGGTACAGAACCATGCCCAAACGATTTTACATGACTTTCTAACTTTAGCCACAAACTTTTTTTCTCGGCTATTGATACAAAAAAGCATAGTTCGTTGGGTTTGCCAGGTATTACGTTTTTCATTCCTCCGCCACCTTCGCCTATTACTACCATAGGTTTTAGCAAGTCCAAAATTTGTGGTTGTATTATTTTTGCACCACCATTTTTGCCCCCTGTTTCTTCGCCCGATAAAAATAATAGTGTAACATTAAATTGTGCATTGGTTAATTTCAACGAGTCTTTTATGCGTTGCAATGCAAACAGTTGCATTACTGCCATTCCTTTGGTATCAATAACTCCACGTCCATACAAGGTATCTTTATCAATAGTGCCAGCAAAGGCATCGTGTTTCCAATTGCCATTTTCGGTAACGGGCACTACATCTATATGACTTAGCAACACTATGTTGGGCAAGCCCATAGATAGCGGAAATAACGATGCGCTAAAATTATAACTAGAGTCGGTATTACTAAATATGTAGGTGTGTAAACCTTTACTTTCGCATTGCTTTAGTATGTATTCGCCTGCTGGTTTTTCGTTGCCTGTTACGCTTTTTATTTTCACATATTCACGCAATGTTTCTAGCGCAGTGGTCTGTGCGCTACTATTACCAATAGTTACAACAAGTAGTATAATTATGTATTGAAAGCGAATAAACACGTGGGGCTTGTATTAGTATTAATTAATATTATTTGAATGCCTTGCGTGCATACGACTTTAGGTATTTTAAACACATAGCACTTTCTTCTATAA
Source organism: Bacteroidia bacterium (assembly GCA_040080595.1). Lineage (GTDB taxonomy): Bacteria > Bacteroidota > Bacteroidia > UBA4408 > UBA4408 > JACMRI01. The sequence goes on from JBEBIC010000080.1 coordinate 8,646, forward strand.
AGCCCATGTGTCCTGCATTATTTAGTATTAGGTACTCGCAATCGTTGGGTAATGTAGTTTGTGTTTTTACTTGTTCGTAGGGTATGGTTTCGTCTTTTTTTCCAATAATATAAAACACCCTAAACGACGAAAATTTTAACACCATTTCTCTATCTACACGTATTTTCATACCTTCCAAAGCAGCTGCTAATCCTTGCTTGGGCATAGTTAAGGCTTGCTGGCGTAGGATTTCTATTTCGGCGGTATATTTATCTCTTGTGTCTTTAGCAAACCATAATGGAATAACACTGCTTACAAATTTTTTATGGTTTTGTTTTACCAAGTTAAGGGCTTTATCTCTGTTTATTTTTCGTTCCTCACTATCTGCCGAGGCCGTGCTATGAAACAAACATATACCTTTTATTTTTTGCGGATATTTTTCGGCGTACGCCAATGCTACGTAACCGCCCATACTGTGCCCTATTATAAAAAAACGTATCAAGCGCAACTCTTGCAACACTGCATTTACAGCATCTGCCATTAGTTCCATACTATGCACGTAGCCTAGGCAATCGCTACTGCCGTGCCCTGGCATATCTATACATACTACTCGGTAGGTTTTGCTAAGCTCAGTTACGTAAGTATTCCATATAGCATTACTTTCCATAAAGCCATGCAGCAACACTATGCAACGCCCTGTACCACTGCTGGTATAGGCTATGTTGCTATTCATAAATGTAGTGTAGTTGGTGGTAAGCATTTTTTTACAAATTCATTAAACTTATACCAACCTCAAATAATAATTTAACCACCCCTGCACCCCCTTACTTAATTACGTAATTAATCTTGGCTATTACTCCTAGTTTAAGTGCTATACGATAGTCGCTGTATATTTTTACGTTGGTGTTAGGAGCGTTGGTAGTGCTGGTAGTTGCACGTACTACTACTTTGGTTACATTAGTTAATTTGGCTACACGTGCACGCTCTATTACATAGTCGCGGGTTAGTGTGGTAGCTGTAGTTACACGACCATCTGCACCTACTGGTGCTGCTGATAAAAACACGGTATTACCATCAGTTATTAACGAATCTTTTGTAACGTTGTTAGCATCTAAAAAATACAACTGTACTGCAGCTCCCAATGGAAAACCATTGCGAATAAAAGTACGTAGCGTAATACGCTCTACATTTTCGGGCAGGTTACCTATTTCAAATGTGCTAGTATCGGAGAATAAAAAGTTATTGGCATATCCTTCCAGTGGTAAGTTTAATTTAAAATCAACTGCAAATTTACTATTATCAAATATTACGTTTTTGTTTGCAGGCGCACCACTTGGGTTAGTTTGCGAGCGCACTTTATATACAAACTGTTTTGGTTTTTTATCCATAATAGTTTGTATAGTTCCTAATGTGTTAGCACCACTTAGTGTGGCAGTAGGTGTAATCGCATCAACAGGGCTTAACGATAGTGCACTGTAATTAGGCGCAAGTATAGATAGCGGGCTAAATGCAGCAGGAATAGTTACTAAGTTTAGTTTAGGGTTTTCGTTTTTAAAGTAACCTGCAAGTGTATCAAAGTTTACATCTATAGGCACACCAAAAGAGTTGGTAATATTCAAATCTATACTTGGATTTTTTATATAAAAAGTTCCGTTTACCGAATTGTTAAATAAGCTTACATCAACCGTATCTTTAAATGGCGAAAGCGAGCGCTGACCCACATCTCCTATTATGCGCTTAAACTCTTGGCTAGATACTTCAGGTTTCATTTGTATAAATTCGCCTGCTATAGTTGCGCTACTTGTTTTAGTTATTTTATAGGTATATTTTATTGGGTATTTGTTAGTAGTGGTGTTACCTAAAGTTAAGTCAGTTTCGTATTGGCTTAAATTAAGGGTAATAGCTGCGTAGCGTGTAACATTACCACCCGTGTAAGGTAGGCTTATTGTACCTTTTAATGTAGTGGTTGTACCTATTGCAGTAGTATTGGGCATTTCTATATCTATTACTACGCTTTGTGGTGTGGTGCATTTTGCAAGAATATATACTAAGCCTTTTTTATACCATATTTTATCTAACAAAATAGTTTGCGGTTGCCCCGCATCTTTATCTTTAATATCTAGGTCTATGGTTTGCGTAGTGCTGTAGGTGTAAGTTTGCCCTACAGGTAAGCCATTAATGGCTGTGGCAGTAAGTGCATCTATAGTAGCTTGTACTGAGTCTAACGAATAATCGGGTAAAAACACATTTTCGGCAGTTTTAGAAAACAAATTACCCTCATAGATAAGCGTACAAAACTTATCCCCATCTACGTTTATAGTTCCGTTTTTATCGCTCGCTAGTATAATATCATTTATACTAACGTCCGAATTTACTAGGGGTACACCTACTTCTGGGCTCCAGGCACTACCGTCCAAATTATCTAAATCGTGCTTAGCTTTTATACAACCTGCTGCTATTGCTAACGAAAGTATAGCTGCGGTGGCTATGGTGTAATTACGTTTAATCA
>JBEBIC010000346.1:0-2521 GCA_040080595.1 Bacteroidia bacterium
ATTTACAAACGATTCATTTTTGTTGTTTTTAATACAAATTCGCTGTTCAGTTTTAATGCTTCCGTCAGCATTTTTGGTAGTAGGATTAATTATACCGTCGTATAATATGTGCGGCACATCTTTTCCAAAACGTAACTTAAATTTATATATCTGCCCCAATCTACCCTTAGCAATAGGACGAATGTTTTCACGTTCAAAATTATTATCGTGTATAAAAATACTGTTAGGGTATGGGTTGTACTCTTTGTCTTTAATAGGATTTTCGGTCATGTAATAACTTATTATCCCTACCGTCATAGAATTATTGTTTATAATTTCGTTATTAAAAATTTCTACATTACTTGTAGCCAATACCAACACTCCTGTGCCTTTAGCCACCTTTGCTACTATGTTGCCTTTGGGTGCAAAGTTGTCAAAATTATTATGCAATATCTTATTGTTATACACACGTACATAGCCTCCTTTTTTTTGTTTTAAATCGGGCAAATCAAATACTAATACACCACCAGTGTTATCGTACGATTCGTTGTTATACACATCAGCATACAATGAGTTTTCAATTTCGATACCTGCTACGTTGTGTATAGCTTTGCAGTTGCGTACAATTATATTTTGCGACTGACCTACATATATACCAGCATCTGATGCACCAATAGCAACGCAACCATCAATAAGTACATTTTTGCAACTTACAGGATATAAGCCATACGCACCATTACTGGCTTTGGGTTTGCCTGTCCATTCGGTTTTTACGTTTATAAAACTAATACCGTCTATGTTCATTGTTTTTACGGCATCGCCTTTGGCATCTTGTATAGTTATATCTTGCAATGTAATGTTGGTAGCGTTGCTTATTTTAAAGCCTTCGGCGCCCGATGTTTGTCCTTTAAATGAGATAATAGTTTTATCCATTCCAGCACCTTTTATAATTATGTTTTTTTTAGACTCTAACGAAATGGATTTACTAAAATTAAAAGTACCTGCCTCAATGGTTATAGTTTCGCCATCGGCAACGGTTATACATTTAGTTTGTAAACTTTTTTCGGTGGTTTGTGCCACGGCCGAAAGTGTTACTAATAAGCTAATACATGTTGTGGCAAGTGTGTGTTTTAAAATCATGATAAGATATGGTTGAGTTTTTTTTAAAATACGTTGTTATATAAAATACAAATTTATTACTGATTTAAAAATAGTAATAAATAACACAAACGTTATCTTTTTTTTGTTTAATTAATATTTCCATTGTACTATAATTGCCTCTAGCCACTAATAGTAATGTGTGTAAGCGTATGAATTAAAAAATAAAAGTTGGATTAAAAACAGTTGATTCTAAAATTTTTAATAGCTATTTTTAATGCTTTTATAATCTTACATTTGTTACATTATTTTAATACATTTAATATAATGAACAATTACCAATCGTTATTAAATAGCCAAACTGTTTTGTTTAATAGTAATGCCACTAAGCCAGTTGCGTTTAGAATAGCACAACTTACTAAACTTAAAGCTCTTTTAAAAAACAATGAAAAAGCTTTGTATGAAGCTATATACGCCGATTTTAAAAAAAGCGAATTTGAAACCTACGCTACCGAGTTAGCTATACTATACGCCGAAATAAACGACGCCCTAAAAAACATAAAGCAATGGAGCAAGCGCAAATATGTAAAAACAAACCTTGCTAACTTACCTGCGCTAAGTTATATATTGCCCGAACCATTAGGCGTTACACTCGTTATTGGTGCGTGGAATTATCCATATCAATTATCGTTTGCGCCAGTAATAGCAGCTATTGCAGCAGGCAACACCATAGTGCTAAAACCTAGTGAGCTATCAGCGCACACAAGCGCACTAATGGCACGGTTAATAAACACTAATTTTGATGCTAATTATTTTAAAGTAGTAGAAGGCGGTGTGGTGGAAACTACCGCATTGTTGGACTTACCTTGGAATAAACTCTTCTTTACGGGTAGTGTACCTGTAGGCAAAATTGTGTATCAAGCGGCAGCTAAGCACCTTACACCAGTAACCTTAGAACTGGGTGGCAAAAGCCCAGCTATTGTTACCGCTAATTGTAATTTGAAAGATACTGTAAAACGCCTTGTGTGGGCTAAGTTTCTTAACGCAGGGCAAACCTGTATAGCGCCTGATTATGTAGTGGTAGAGGCAAATATTCATCAAGCATTTATAACAGCAGTACAACAACAAATAGAGGCGTATAATTATGCGCTTGAAAACAATAATTATGTGCAAATTATAAATACAAATAATTTTAATAGATTAACCGCATTAATAAATACAACGCAAGTAGTGGCAGGAGGAAACACCAATGCAGCCGAACGTTACATAGCACCCACTGTGCTAAATAACGTTACGTGGACAGACGCTATAATGCAAGACGAAATATTTGGCCCACTCTTGCCCATTATTACCTATACCAACATCAACGAAGTTATAACCCATATTAAGCAACGTCCTAAGCCACTGTCGTGTTACGTGTTTACTAATGATAATAAATTAAAAG
>JBEBIC010000347.1:0-2517 GCA_040080595.1 Bacteroidia bacterium
TTCATACACTATTTATAATTGCGTTAGCTACCACAGCATCATTTGCACAAAAACATACCGTAAGCGGTACTATTAAAGATGCTAAAAACGGAGAGAGTTTAATAGGCGCACCAGTAGCCGTTAAAGAGCTTTCGGGCGTAGGTGCAGCTGCCAATGTATATGGGTTTTACTCACTTACATTACCTAGTGGCAAATATACCATAAGCGTAAGTTACGTAGGCTATGCGGTACAAACATTCTCTATAGATTTAACATCCGACGATGTAAAACTAAACATAGAGCTTACCGAAAAAAACACTGACTTAAAAGAAGTAGTTATACAAGCCGAATCGGCTGATAACAACGTAAAAAGCATGGAAATGAGTGTTCAAAAACTCGATATAAAACAAATAAATAAAATACCTGCACTACTTGGCGAGGTAGATGTACTAAGAGCCATACAACTATTGCCAGGTGTATCTACCGTGGGCGAGGGCGCTAGTGGGTTTAATGTACGTGGTGGTGGTGTTGATCAAAATTTAATATTATTGGACGAAGCTCCTGTGTTTCAATCGTCGCACTTGTTTGGGTTCTTTTCAGTATTTAATCCTGATGCTGTAAAAGATGTAAAACTGGTAAAAGGCGGTATTCCTGCGCAATATGGCGGTAGATTATCTTCCCTACTTGATGTGCGGATGAAAGACGGTAACAACAAGGAATGGAGCGGTTCGGGCGGTATTGGTACTATATTTTCTCGCTTTGCGTTGGAAGGTCCTATTGTTAAAAACAAAGGTTCGTTTTTAATAGCGGGTCGCCGTAGTTATTTTGACCAATTGTTTTTTCCGTTTTCTAAAAACGAAGCTATAAATACCGCTATTGCTTACTTTTACGACCTTACCTTAAAAGCAAGTTACATAATTACTGATAAAGACCGTGTGTACGTATCAGGCTATTTGGGTAAAGATAAATTTAAGTTTGGAGGCAAACAAGGCTTTGGGTTTGATTGGGGAAATCAAACGGCTACAGTGCGTTACAACCACGTGTTTAATCCAAAAATGTTTAGCAACGTATCATTAATATATAGCAACTACAATTACTCGTTGGGCGTAGGTACTGATACCAGCGGGTTTAAATGGAAATCTAACATTATTAATTACTCCATCAAACCCGAATTTAGTTATTTCTTAAACAGTAAAAACACCATTACGTTTGGCGTAAATTCTACCTTTTATACGTTTGACCCAGGTTTATTTACCTTCCAAAGTAGTGGTAGCGAGCCTAAAACAAGCTTTGGTGATGAGAAAAAATACACGCTCGAAAACTCAGCATACATAGGCAACGAGCAAATGATTACTGGACGATTCTCTGCACAGTACGGCCTACGTGCTAGCAACTGGTTAAACATAGGCCCTGGCACGGTGTATCATTACAAAGACACAGTAGGTAATTTTAAACGAGATACACTTGCAGTAGGTGGTAGCACTACGTACAGTAAGGGCGAAGTGCAACATTCGTATTTTAATTTGGAGCCTCGCCTAAGTGTAAAATATGAGTTAAACGAAAGTAGTTCGCTTAAAGCAAGTTACAATCGTATGAACCAATATTTGCATCTAATAAGCAATACTACAGCATCAACACCATTGGATGTATGGACGCCAGCTACCGTAAACACTAAGCCACAGCAGGCCGACCAATACTCTTTGGGTTATTTTAAAAACTTAAAAGACAATATGTACGAAACATCGGTGGAGGTATATTATAAAGATATGCGCAACCAAGTAGATTATGTTGATGGTGCTAACTTACTGCTCAACAAGCTATTGGAGGGCGAATTGGTAAACGGTAAAGGACGTGCATATGGTTTAGAATTATACTTAAAAAAATCACGTGGGAAGTTTAATGGCTGGATAAGCTACACCTTAGCACGTACCGAGCGTAAGGTATCTACTATTAATAATGGCAATTGGTACAACAACCGTTACGACAAACCTCATACATTAAACGTTATTGCTAACTACGATTTTAATGAAAAGTTTGGTATTTCTACCACAGCGTCTATGGGTACAGTACCATCTAACGCATTACCATTAGGCGGAACCGATATGCCAAAATCGCCTAAATACACTTTATCTGCCAATTTTATATATAGCTCGGGTACGCCTGCCACATTCCCTACTACACGTGCCACCGTGCAAGGCTTAGTTATACCTAACAATACGTATAACTACCGTAACAATGTGCGCATACCAGCCTACCACAGGTTAGATATTTCGTTTCAAATAACTAACAGTAAAAAGAATGCGCGTTGGTACACTATACCAGGCATATTAGCCAAAGTGTGTAAAAAGCCAACGTACGAAAGCAACTGGGTATTTAGTGTGTATAACGTATATAACCAACAAAATCCGTTTAGTATTTATTTTCAACGTAGTACTACCAATCCTTCAGTAACAGAAGCTGTGCGTTATAGTATTATAGCACGCCCTATACCTGGTATTACGTACAATTTTAAGTTTTAATAACATAGCACTCATCTAC
>JBEBIC010000081.1:0-11049 GCA_040080595.1 Bacteroidia bacterium
AAAGCAGTTTTTTTATTCATAGTCTTTGATTTCTTCAAAGCTAAGTATATTAAGCGACACAGAGATTTCTAGCACCAGAAATGTCTATTACCCCGTTTTAACAAATAACTTTAGTGCTAATAATTACACACAAGCGAGATGCTTACGGTAGCTTTAGTAGTAATAAATAAGGTTTTAAACAGACTTTATTCCCCCGCTGTTAAAAAGCGTTAAATAGCTCTAAACCAACGTACACCTTGATATTACCTCACTACTTCTATCCATTGCCCTTTGGTGCGTGCCATAAAACTGTTGTCGTACATGGCTTCGCATTGCACACCTGGTAAGTAATATTTTCCCAAGTACGAGGCGTTTACTACTATTTTAAATGTTTTGGTTTCGCCACTATTCATACTAAAATAATAATTGGCTCTATCGTCGCGTAGGTCTATGTAATCGGCGGTGTTTTTCAAACCGTCATCAGTATCGGCATAGCGAGTGTTTACAATTTCAAAACCCGATGGTAGTAGTTGCGTAAGCGCAATGTTTTCTACACGTTCGTTTTTTAAGTTACGTAATGTTACCTCAGCTATAAACTCTGTACCTTGTGCAATATTGGTTACTGATAGTGTATTGCCTTTACGGTCTTTCAACACGGCACTTGCGCTCATATTAGTAGCTACTACTTGTTCGTTGCCCACAGGCAAAATTCCAGTAGTTAATACACGTACAAACAGGGTACTATTTTTATTGTTTTTAATAGTTATGGAGTTTGCTCCTGTTTTTATTTCTAACTTTCTATCGGCTATGGCTTTGCCTGTTTTTATGGTTTGGGTTTTACCTTGTGCAGTATAGCTTATATCCACACCCTTGCTGCCGTTGGCTTGTACAAACTTACTCATCGCATACAAACAATAAGCAGTAGATTGTGTACTCATCCATTGGTTGCTTGAAAGTTGTTTAGCCAAAGTAGTGGCCATAGTAAAGGCTTGTTGTTTTTTGCCCAATAAAAGTACAGTTTCCAATGCCATAGCTCTATTGCGCTCGCTTGAACCATAGTAATAATAATAGCTGGAAGTAGTTTCGTCTATCTTGGCACTTGCAAGCATTGCCAAACCTGCTGCATTTTGTTTTACCAGTGCATAAGTAGCTGCTAAGCGTAGTTTACTTTCGTTAGATAAGCCCACGGTTTCGCGCAAACGATTCATTGATGCTAAATCGGGCGAACCTGCCAATGCCATGGTATATAAGCGATACGCCTGTGCTACATCGTTACCATAAGCAGCACTGTAACGCCATTCTTTACTCATTTTAAGTTGATACGCAATCCATTTTTGTTTAAAATTAATAGGCAGCACATATCCTTTTTTATCCGCCTCTATTAAAAAATGCCCTGCATACGATGTTCCCCAATCATCAGGCGAAACACCACCTTGCCAATACGATAAGCCACCATTTGCCAACTGAAAACTACCCAAACGTTGTATGGCTGCAGTTACATTTTTTTGAATTGCTTGTACACGTACAGCATCAATATCTATTACATCAGCCAAATACAATTGTGGAAAAACCGACGATGTAGTTTGCTCCACACACCCATGTGGGTATTGTATTAAGTAATTTAAACGACGATTAAAATCAATAGTAGGAATACCCGACACCTCCAACTTAGCGCCATTACTGCCTGCTACGCCAAAGGTTTTAAAATTAATAGTTTTAGTACCGTTAAATTCTATGATAGTATCTTTAACTATACTCGTTACAGGATTAGGGTTGGTAACATCTATTTCTACATCGTAGGTTGATGTTTCGTTGCCTGATGTAGCTACTATTTGTATTTTGCCCAAGCCTGTGGTAGCACCTACTTCTAAGTTAAAATACGCCATTTTTTCGTCGGGGCTAGCAAACGTAAGTGCTTGTGTGGTAGCACCAATTACTTTTACTAAGTTGTTGGTTTTAATTTGAACCACTACATTTTTCACTTTATTTTCCATAGCAAATACAGTTACAGGAATAGTAACTTTTTCGGCTGGAGATATTTTGCGAGGCAATGAAGCCAGCACCATTAGCGGGTTGCGCACAGGTGTAATTTTTTCGGTGCAACCATACGCATTGGTTTTAGCATCAGCGGCTACTATCATAGTTTTAACCGAACCTATGTATTTAGGTAATTTTATTTGATGCGTTTTACTTTGACCTTTGGCTAATGTAAACGGACCTAAATACACTACCACAGGTTTAAATCTGTTAGCTTTTTTGGCACTTCCTCCGCCCATATCTTCATCGCCACCAATACTAAATACTTGGTTTACCTTTCCGCCATACGCCCCTATTACATCGTTATATACGTCCCATGTGCGCACACCCAATGCCTCACGGCTATAGAAACCAGTCCACGCATTTGGGGTTTTAAATCGGGTTAAATCCAACAAGCCTTCATCTACCACGGCTATAGTATAGGTCATGGCTTTGCCTTGTTTTTCGCTTACTTTTAGTGTGGTTACTTGCTCAGGTTTTAATACGGAAGGCATTGTTACCAAGGGTTCTAGTACCGTATTTTTATCTACTACTTCAATAGGTATAGCGCCATACATACGTATAGGCAAGTCGTTAAGTGTAGATGAATGTGGTTGTAATAATGTAATGTGTATATATACATTGGGAGCCATGGCGGGAGTTATAGGTAAATCTACCTGTGTTTCGCCTGCTTTAGTTATTGCCCAAAATGTACTTAATACTTTAGTACCGTTTTCAATAGAAATTAATGCTCGACCGCCTGCGCTTGATGGAAAAAACACTTTAGCAGTTTCGCCTACTGTGTAGTTAGTTTTGTTTGATGAAAATACTAATTTGTTAGCTGCTTCGCCATCGGTTACACGTGTTTTGGCTGACCAATACGGCATATCTATGTACACAGTATTACCTGTGGCATGCCCGCCGTTAGGGTCGCTTACGTATATTAGGTAACGTCCCCAATCATCGTCGGGTACTGCAAATTGTACGCTTCCTTTGCCCGCAGCATTAGTGTTTAGTGTAAAGTTTTTATACGCTGTTTTTACATTAGATGAGTTGTAGTTGGATAAATTATCGGCCGATGCGTCCCACCACCAGCGCGATTCTAACTTATATATTTTTATTTCTACACCATTTACGGCTTTAGTCTTTCCGTTTTCATCTACCGTAATTATCTCAAATTTATTATTAGCTTTCGTTTCCAACATACCGTATCTGTTGGCTTCGGGAGATTTTACTCCTACATAGGTTTCGTAAGGCGAGTAGGTAGTACTGGCTACATCGGTACTTACATCGCCTCCATTTTCATACACTTTGGTGGTAAATGTAGCTTTGAGCATACCTGGCGCTACTCCCTTAATGTTAGGAGCTATCTCTACCGATGCCTTACCGTTGGCGTCTATCTTACCCGAAAATATATTTACATCTTCAGTGGTAAATTCACGTGTAGGATCGTCAAATACATAGTTAGCAAAGTTTTTAAAGCCAGTGGTTTGTTGTGCAAACTTAGCTTGAATTTCGGTTTTTAAATCTTTGGCTACTGCACCGTGCATCCACGTTACTTGTAGGTTGTTTATGTTTTTATTGTTTGATGATAACACGGCATCGCCAAAACTATTTCTAATTTTTAAGCGATTGGGTTTTATGGTTTCTATTTTTATGTTTTTATAAAAACGAGCACCACCAACACTTACTACCGCTTCCCAACTTCCTGTAGGTGCGCTGGTACTGGTAGGTACTATAAATTTGTAATGATTAAGTTCGTTATATTTTTGTACTGTTTGGTACGTTACTTTACCATTAGGGTCGCTTAATTTTAATTGTATTGGGTGAGTCGCAGGTAGTTTGTTGGCGTTATCATTTAATATAAAACCTAAATACAAACTATCGCCAGGGCGCCATACGCCACGTTCGCCGTATATGTAGCCTTTGAGCCCTTTTTGTAATGTAACCCCTGCCACATCAAAATTACTGGTAGATAGAGAGTTGGCATCATCAAGCTTTACATAAGTGGTATTTTTACCTTGTGTAATAATAGCAAAATAGGCAAATTTGTCTAAGTCAAATGTAACTGTACCCTCGCTATTGGTGCTGGCTTCTGCTATTTTTTGTTGCTGAAAACTATACAACTCTACCTTGGCATTTGCTACAGGTTCGGTAGTTACTATATTTGCCACGGCTACAAAATACGATTTGTTTTCGCCACGTTTTACTATTGCACCAAGGTCGGTAGCTAATACGTTTGTACCTATACGTGTGTTGTGATAATAGTAGTTACTGCATGGATTTTCACCATCGCCGTAGCTATAATCTCCATAATAGTAATCGTCGTAGTAGCCACTATAGTTTACATCGTTTTCGTTTATGGGTTCTTCGTCGTTGGTTGAGTTTTGCTCTTCATCATAATAGTCGTTTCCAGTGTTACTATCAATTTCGTTAGCGGTACATTTATATAGCGAGTATGCTTTTTTAAACGAAAACTCAACACGGTATATTGCGCCAGGTTCGGGTGTTATAAGTGTTGATACATCTAGTGCATAGGTATTCCACTTGCTATAATTAAGTATGTTGTTTTGTTTTAAATTAATTGTTTTTTGAGCAATAGCTTGGGCAACTTGTTTTAAATTACGAGCGCCATTTATTTCGTTATCCTGCAAAAACTGCAAAATGTTGTTTTTATAAATTTTATATACCTTCACATCAACCGAGCTAAGGTTGGCAGCTTCAAAATTTATTTTTAGGTTGTTGGCACTTGGTAATAATGTACCATTTTTTATAAAACGCACCCCAGGTTTGGTTTGTTCAAAAAGCACTTTTTGAGCAAAGGCTTTGTTCATTTTTAAATTATATTCGCTCTCAATACCCTCAAATACCTCTACCAACAAGTTGCCTGTAAGTGGCTCTTCAAACATCACTTTAAGTACATTGCCATTGGTTACGTAACGTAGGTTGGTGGCTAGTTCCACGGCTACTAATCCGCCAAAATCTTGAGCTTTTTTTAATGGTTGCGAAAAGTTAATTAGCAAGGCTTGGTTGTTGGTTTCGTCCACTTCCAAATTCACCACCTTAAAATTATTTGAACCCGCTATAGGTATAATTACGCTTCCTTTTTGGTCAATATTTAGCTCGCTACCATTCCATGTTAGTTCAATAATAGTGTCGATTGCAAACTGTTGTATGCTGTCTATTATAAACTTAAATTCGGTAGGAGTACTTGTAGCTTTATCAAATTTTATGGAAAGGGCATTATCATTTTGCGACGCTGCAATTATTTTTTGTGCATCGTCAAAGCTCATATTATCGGCAGTTTTTAGTGTTCCGTTTAAGTACTGCCATTTTTTGCTGTATGATTGTATATCGTGCGTTAGCACTACAAAATCTTGCTTTATGGTATGTATGGTAAAATTAAAATCGGCTAACTCTTTGGGTACTTTTATTAGTTCGTTTAATTTTAGCGTTACTTTATATTCTTGGTTTTGCGCTAACTTATCAGTAGGCACAAAAGCTACGGTAGTATTGTTTAGGGCTATAACTTTTCCTTTAACACTGGGCGAAATATCAAACAAATCGTTATCTAACTCTTGGTTGGGTTTCCAATCGTTTTTGGCAAAGGCAAGTTGCACACGTATGTCGGCTCCAGTAGAGGTATAGCCTGCGGTAAAGCTAGTTATGTAGTCTTTAAATAACGAAAAGTCAGAATTAAATTCCGAGGCTGTTTTTTTACCACACGCAGTTAATAATAGTACTGAAAGTAATATGGTAATTAGTTTTTTGGTGTTCATTTTGAATTTTATTTTAAGGTTTTTACAAATACTTCGCACGTTTATTGAAGGTGTTATATTTTATATTTCTCTCTGTAATTAATGCTGTTATACGCATATAATAATACAAAAAATGGAAAGCCAAATAAGAAATAATGCCCTTGCCGTAATAAATTAAGGATTATCATTACTAATAGTGCACTAGATATTATCCAATATGTTTCGTCTATTTCGGTGGCGTTAGGGCGTCTTATTACAAAGAAATTAATTATTAAAAACAAGGCGGCTGCTATACCTATTATTCCTGTTTCGGACATTAGGCGCAAAAACATAGAGTTGGCATCTTTAGCATTGTTAGCAAAACCACCAATTTTAATTTTTTTTGCCATTGAATATTTATCAAACGCTATAGGGTGCGAGCCTAAGCCTGTACCTAACCAATGTTCGGAAAAATTACGTTTGGCTACATTATAATTATCGTACAAATTAATAGCTGAACCGTGTGTGCGTCCTATTTCGTACTCGTTGGTTTCATACACTTCAGTTAAGCCATCTATTCTATCTCTAAATTCATACACATTATTATACAAATAAATATATGTTATAATGATAAACGGAAGTCCAAACACAGCACTTTTTACAAAGCCAAAGTTAATAGCCAACAAAAACAACATAATAATGATACCCCAATATCCCATACCCGAAAACGATAAAAAATAAGGTATTATAACTAATATACATTGCTTGTATGAATAATAAAATGGTTTTACAAACAAGCTGTAAATAGCTACAAATACTCCGCTTGAGCAAAATGTAGCAAAGTGGGTAGGTTCCATAAATATAGAATTGAGGCGTATGCCAAAAGCTCCTCCTTTAATAACTCCCCATTTATTAAACACATAAGTATAATCATACCCTAACGAAAAATTAAGTTTAAACGATACGAATTGTATTAACCCTATAATACTTACAATATACACTCCTTTTAGATACAGTTCAAACAAGCGTTGTACGTTGTAATTAGCCTCTACTATTACATAATAATAAAATAAGTAAGATAGGCTTACTCCCAAAAATATTTTAAGAAAATATGCCCACGTATTATTGCCATTAACTACATGAAACCAACCATAAAAAAACAAAAATGTAAAAGCAAAAACAAATATTCGCGGAAACGAATGTCTTAATATAAATATAGGTAGTAACAATATATAGGCAAAATAACCTATATAAAATTCAAAGGGAGAAGTAAATAAGGTTTTGGCATATACAAATATGGACGCATAAATTAGTATTAATAATGCTTTATTAAATTTCCCCTCTTCAAACATTAATCTATGAGCATTATTTTGGTTTTGCAGGCTTTACCTGTAGTAGCATCGGCAATAAGAGCTATGTATATACCTGTGGGTACACGATCGCCTTTGTAGTTTTTACCGTCCCATAAGGCTTGTCCGCCTAGGGAGTTTATTTCTACTACAAAATTGCCTGCTATATCGGTTATTTTTACTATTGATTTTGCAAATACGTTTTTAATAGCTATTGCTCCTGTATATTCAGGTCGTACTGGGTTGGGGTAGGCATATACCTCATCGCAATTATTAGATGCTTGTGTAGCTTCGGCCTTGTAAGATTGTATGCCTGAGTTATGCCCAAAAAACACTTCGCCGTTGATGTTGTTTATGGCTATACAATTAATTTCGTTGGTTATAAGTGGGCTATTTGCAGTAGTATAATGTTTTATTTGTTCTGTACCATTATCATTTACTAAAAACACACCCGAATTAGCAGTAGCTATCCATTTGCGATTAGCAGCATCAATAGTTATATTATTTACGGCTTCACTTTCTAGCAAATACTCTACATTGCCAGTGGTATTTATTTTTATTTGTTGAGCAGTAAAGGCATCATAGGTAGTTCCTGTTTTCTTTAGCACATTATCAGCATTGTAAAATACGGTAATACCTTTGTTTGTACCTACCCATATATCTCCGTTGGCGTCTTCAGTTATACAATTTATTTCCAATGTATGCAAAGCTCCGTTTATTTCGTTGTTATTTAATATTCGGTATTCATCGTCGCTGGTATCATCTAATGTATTGTTATCATTAAAAACGGCTATTCCATAATTATTTGCAAACGCTAACCATTTATATCCACTACGACTAATTAACAATTGTTTGGTTCGTCCTTGCAATCCCACACCATATGCTTTCCATTTATCATCGGCAGTTTTTACCACTAATGGTTGCGAGGCATAGGTATTGTCCATCCATAAATTATTGTTTTTATCAAACACGGTATTGTTAATACCGACAAATACTTCGTTGCCTGGTTGTCCTTGCAGGGCACTATTGTCTTTGTTGTATATTTTACCCGTTTTAATTCCTGCACTATCTACCACCTCTAACAAACCACTGTTCCAACTGGTAAAATATTTTTGCAACTTGTTTTTAGGGTTTACATTACTTGATGTAGTAGCACTAAAAAAATTACTTTTTGCTACGTCTTTATCTCCCTTAAAATCGTAGGTCCATTCAAAGTTTTTATAACTTTGTACACCATACAATCGGTAATTGGTAAAGCCCGATAAATCGTAGCCACCACCTGCTACATACAATGTGCTATCAATAAAATTCATGCGAAAACCTATATCAAAAAACGAACTTGTAGGACTGTAAGTTGTTATGTTTTGAAAATTAGCATCGCAATGCACTATACCTTTACGTTTGTCGGCTATATAATAACCATTATTATCGTCGCTTATGGTTTGTATGTGTTCGTAGCCTCCCTGCGAATTATCAACTCCATAACGTAAAAAATTAAAATTGGTGGATTCGTGTACTGTTGCCGCACCAAAAAAAGTTACTACAAGTTCGTTGTTGATGCTTGTTAAATCCGAAATGTCGTAGTTAGCAATTCCTATAGGTTTTACCCACTGTTGCAATGCGTTATATGCCAGTACAGTATCTTTGCCAAAAGCAATAGAGGGATTACTAACCACTAATTGATTGTTGCATACCACAATATGCTTATAGTTTTTGTTGTATAATTTGGCATTATTATTCATAGAATCTAGCTTCCATGCTCTGTAATCGGCTATTGCAGTATTTGTTAGCAAACATTTGTAAATACCTTTATCGGTGGTGGCATACAAATAATTGTTAAAAATAGTAGTGCCATTTACAGGTTTTGATTGCCCTTGTGGTGCTAAATAATAAGTATCGGTAATTTCTTGTTTGGTAAGATTTATTTTTACTATTCCAAATCCACACGAAAGATAAGCATCAGTACCATTAATAAAAACATCGTTAATAGTTTTTAGCCCTATACCTGTTTTGGTTTTAATGTCGGATATGTTGTATATTTTACCATTGCGCAACAAATCTATGTTATAGTTGGTATGTACTATTACCAGTGTTTGGGCAGCTTTACTGTAACGCAATACGTTTATTTGATTACTAGCCAAACCTTGTTCTGTACCTAATAAATGTAGTGTATTATCATCAGTATCCAAATAATAAAAACCAGTGTTAGATGCACAATATACTCTATTAGCTGCTTTAGCAACTTGCAAGCCTGAGTTAAATGGGGCATGCAAACGCCATTCGCCCAAGTTAAGTTCCTTGTTGGCAAATGTTTGTGCATTTACATTATTACTAAATCCTACAACACAACTAACTATAAAAACATACAATTTATTAACGTTCATTTTTTTATTTTTAAATTTTAAAACTATCCATATTACAACGGCAATGCGGGCTAGTTTATTGTGTTAATTTTTGTTTATAGTTAATATAAATGCGGCAGCATTTTTACCATTGCCCTCAGCATCTATATTTATGGTATTGCTTACAGTGTATTTGATGTTGGCTAATTCTGCAGCAAGTACAGTGTTTACCTTATCAGCATAGGTTGGCTTTTTTGTTGCATTTATGGCATCGTTTAGTTTTTTATAATCGAGCGGTTGCTTGGTTATTACCACTGCCATATAATCTTTATTACCTTTATCATCAGCCTGCAAGCTATAATCTTTAGGAAATACACGTGTACCTACTATACCGCAATACGGCGAATGCTTAGGTGTGTAAGGGAATAATATATAACTACTTCCATCAGTTTCTTGCCCAAATACGTAGGTGTAGCATTCAGCCGAGTTTTGTATTTGTATTTTAAATTTATCGCCTTTGTTAAGTGGTGTAGTGGTTTCAAACGAGTTAGTGCCTATACTTTTAAAGTTTATTAGTTGTTTACTCGCATTGCTTAACAAACCTACGTTTACTTTAAAATTTTGCGATTGTGGAACATCGGCTCTACCCATAGGATACACGCCGTATGCTTCTTTAGCAAAATAGGTAAAATCTTTATAACGTACCCACGCCAAGCCTTTTTCGCCCCATTCTTCGCCCCAACTATTCATTAGCTGAAAACAACCACCTTCCAAATAATCATCGTAACCTATTACGCACATACAGTGTCCGCCAAAGTTGCTCATTTCATAATCGTCTTGCGTGGGCAACCATACTTTTGTACCCATCATATCTTGCATAAACGAACCGCCTACCATCATACCTATTACTACTGGTGCGCCTTGTGCTATGTTTTGTTTCATAGCAAGTAAATCCAAGGTTTGGTCGTCGCCATTTTTGGTTAAGCGGTTTGCACCTTTCATACGAAAAGCAGCTGCTGCATTGCGCTCTGCGGAAGTTGGTTTTTTGTCGCACGAATTTTCGTCGTAAGCAAATTGTGTAAAAGGTAAATCGCCCACTTGTGTAAGGTTTTCCATAGCACGTTGCACATACGAACCTTGGCAACCTTCTAACCCTATTTGATTATACAAAAACGATGGGCTAAATGCTACACTGTTAGGGTCTTGCCCTGTGGCTATACTTTGTAGAATGGTACGTGCAGCATAGCTACTGCCCCAACCTACACATGAGCCTTGTTGTCCTTGGTTTAGGCGTTTTGGGGCATATTTTTCTAAACTTACACGCTCGGGTAATGTGTTACCTTCGGGCGATAGGGGTTCAAATACTTCGGCTTCGTCAAATACTTTAGGGTCGAGCGTTGCTCCTTTGTTAAAATTACTAAATGCTTGGCTCATATTAGTGCTGCCACTGCAACCGCCACTAAACATATAATATCCGCCACCTAACACGGCTACTACTATTAATAATTTAGGGTTTTTAATAAGTATGGGCAATAGCGACATAAGTATGCCACCCAGCCCTCCACCACCAAAACCGCCACGTCCGCCACCGCCCGATGAGCTGTTGTTTGTTTCGTTATCTTGCTG